>CAXTDG010000262.1:4696-6633 GCA_964242675.1 uncultured Chitinophagaceae bacterium | reverse complement strand
AATATATACTATGGCTTTTAAGGAAATAGCACAAAGGACTTGGCATAATTATCACTTCAATGTAAATAAATTGGCAACTGACCGCAAAAAAGCAGCTATTCATCTCAATAAGGCTGTCAATTAACCACAATTAACTCGCACTAGTTTTACATTAACGAATTTGCGCTGTCTGTGTAAATAGTTTTGCAACACAAAAACCTGAACCTCATTTTTAGAGACATGAAATATTTTTTATCTACACTTCTTATCTGCCTTGGTTTTATTTCTATTCATGCACAAACTGGATCTATAAAAGGATCAATAAGTGATACTGCTGCTAAAAAGCCTTTGTCCAATGCTACTGTTAGTGTTGTTCAGGCTGCTGATTCTGCATTGGTAACTTTTGCCCGCAGTAATGAACAAGGTGGTTTCTCAGTAACCCGGCTCGACAATGGAAGTTACCTTTTGATGATTTCCTACACCGGTTTCGATAATTATGTACAGAAATTTTCTATTACAGATGCTACTAAAGAAGTAAACGCAGGAGTCATCCCTATGACTTCCCTAAATAGCGGAATGAACGTAGTAGTGACGGCCCCCCCTGTAACCGTTAAAGGGGATACCATTGAGTACAATGCTGGAAGTTTCAAAACAAAGACTAATGCAACTGTAGAGGATCTACTAAAAAAACTTCCAGGAGCAGTGGTGGATAAAGACGGTGGAATAACCGTGAACGGAAAAACCATCACTAAAATAATGGTAGATGGTAAAGAATTTTTTACCAATGACCCTAAGCTGGCTACTAAGAATCTGACTGCCGACATGGTAAATAAGGTGCAGGTATTTGATAAGAAGAGTGATAAAAGCGATTTTACCGGTTTTGATGATGGCAATACTGAACCTACTATCAACCTGACCTTGAAAGCAGATAAGCGGGTAGGTGTATTTGGGAAAATAGCTGGCGGGGTAGGTACTCGCAGTAGCGATCCTAATTCAGACGTAAGCTATACGGCCAATGCCAATCTTAATAGTTTTAAAAAAGGACAACAACTATCCTTTATCGGTCAAAGCAACAACCTGAATCAGCAAGGCTTTAGCTTAATGGACGCACTAAGCTTTGCTGGTGGTATTGGTGGAGGCGGCGGTGGTGGCAATGTTCGCAATGCTGGAGCAGCCGGAAGCTTACTATCTACAGGAAGCGGTCAAGGTATTACCCGTACACATGCTGTGGGTGTTAACTACAATAATTTTAAAAGCACAAAGCTTGATTTAAATAGCAGCTATTTTTTCAATAATACCCACTTAGTTAAAGACTACAGCACCCGTCGTGAATATACCCAAAGTGCAGCCGCAGATTCATCACAACAGATATATACCCAGCCGGGCCGTACTATTCGGGATAATACCAACCACCGGGTAAATGTGTCGATGGACTGGAAAATAGACTCATCTAATTCTATTAAAATCATACCGTCATTTAGCTATCAGAATACCAATACTACTGATGGGTATACGTTCTCTACCAAGACAGCTAAAGGTACTCCGATATCCGCCGGCAATAATGCTACAACCACTGCAAACGATGGTTATAACTCTGCCGTAAGTGCCTTGTACCGTCATAAGTTTGCCAAAAAAGGACGCACCTTTTCTGCTCAGCTAACTGGTGGAAGAAATCAAAGCAATGCAGATGGTACACAGAATGCCCTTACCCCTTCTGCCCGTGGCAACCAAATACGTTACGACACCATCAACCGTATTAATAGTACAGATGCAGTTGCCAGTAGCTACAGTACCAACATTAGCTATACCGAGCCGGTAAGTCGTCGTTCCATCATAGAACTAAATACCTACTATAACCACAGCGCCAATACCAGCGACCGCAAAGCTTTCGATTATAATGCCGCTACAGGCAAGTATGATAGAGTGAACCAATCGCTAACCAACTTTTTTGATAATAG
>CAXTDG010000262.1:0-4686 GCA_964242675.1 uncultured Chitinophagaceae bacterium | reverse complement strand
ATAATAGTTACAACTATGCAGGTGCAGGTGTCAACTATCGGGAGAATAGAAAAACTTGGAACTACTCTGCTGGCTTAGCCTTGCAACGTGCTGAACTGAGCAGTGTCATTCTGGGGAAAAATCAAACTATAAAACAAAACTTCTTTAATGTAATTCCGAATTTTCAGTTACAGATTAGGCCCAATAACTACAAAAACTTCCGCTTGTTTTACAACGGAACAGCCAGTCAGCCTTCTGTACAGCAAATGCAGCCTATTCGGGATAGTACTGATCCACTAAACGTGGTACAAGGTAATCCTAACCTGAAGCAGCAATTCACCAATAATATTCGGATTAACTACAGTGTATTTGACCCCTACACGCAAAGGAACTTTTTCTTATTCGGTAACATCTCGCAGGTATTCAACAAAATTGTGAATGACGATAGCGTTGGTTTTATCGGAAACCGACTGACTAAATACACGAATGTGAATGGAACCTATAGCGGTAATCTGAATGGATCATTTGGTTTTCCGGTAAAGATTGCAGGGGTAAAAGCCAATGCTAACTTTATGACGGGTGTAAACTACAATCACAACATCAACCTGCTGTTTGATACCACGAAACGCCTGTCTCAGCAAAATAAAATAAATGTGCTTTCGCTTAGCCCACGAGCATCCATCAACTATGCTTACAAAGAGTTGTTCGATGTGAATTTAAGTGCAGGTGTATCCTGGTACAACACTACCTACAGTCTTCAAAGCGGACAAAACACCAACTACTTCACCCATACTTATGGCTTAGATGTAAACTGGTACCTGCCAGGAGGTTTTGTACTTGAAAACGACTTTGATTATACTTTAAATACAGGCCGTGCTGCCGGATACAATACAAAGATTTTCCTTTGGAATGCCAACCTCACAAAAAGTGTATTGCCAAATAAACGGGGAGAACTGAAATTGAATGTATTTGACTTATTGAATCAAAACCAGGGGGTAACTCGTACCACTGGCGACAACTACATTCAAGACCAGACTTACAGTGTATTGAAACGCTACTTCCTGCTAACCTTTACTTATAGCCTCAGCAAATTTGGACAGCAGCAACCTAATATACCTGGTGGTATGCGGCAGATGATGCGTATGGGCGGTGGCCGGGTAGGTATGTAAAAGAAATATTTGTATAAAGAAAGAGGCTGTAGCGTTTGTTACAGCCTCTCTTTTGTTAGTAAGATTTATCGAATTCAATAATGTCATTTACGTTTGCTAAATGCATAATTTTCTGATCAACGCAAGCATACAAATACTGCCGGTAGCTACTGAAAAACACCCTTACGAATGGGTAGATGAGGCCATTGTAATTATCCGGGAATCAGGATTGAAATATGAAGTGAATGCATTTGCAACCACCATAGAAGGCACTTATAATGAAGTGATGAAAGTAATAGGCGACATTAATGAGCACCTGAATGATAGAGGCTGCGAAGAATGGATTACCAGCCTGCAAATACAGATACGTAGTGCAAAAGATATTACTGCAGGAGAAAAAGTGGACAAGCACCGGTAGTAGTAAACAGCCGTTTAAAGTTTAAGGTCTAAATTTTAAAGTTCCGAACGTGTATCAGTGCTACTCAATCTTTAGCATTGTTCATTATTAGGCTGCTACGGATGTGCATTTACCCAAACACTGCTATCAGCATAAAACTCTTTTTTCCAGATGGGCACAGTGCGTTTCAGTTCATCAATTAAAAAACGGCACCCTTCAAAACCGGCATCTCTATGACCGGCTGCTACGCCAATAAAGACCACCGGTTCACCTACCTGCTTCTCTCCTACTACGTGTAAAATGACTAACTTTTTAATAGGCCATTTTTCTTGTGCCTGTTCAGCTATTCGCTGCATTTCTTTCAAAGCCATAGGCTCGTACGCCTCAAATACCAGCTTCTCTACTGCCTTACCTTTAGCATGATTACGAACCGTTCCTACAAAAATATTTACAGCTCCGCAATCATCGCTTTGTAAATATTGGTAAGCGATATTCAGGTCAATATGTTCTACTATTTCTATCAAGGTAAAGCCGTTTAAAAATGTTTTAACCTCCGCTTACCGGTGGTATAAAAGCTACTTCGCTATTATGTTCTAGTGCCTGATCATCTTCCGCATATTCACTATCTACCGCTACTGCCATAGAAGTAAGCGATGCCAATTGCGGATACTGATTAGTCAACCATTTTTTCAGGCTACTTACCGTATCAATACCGGCATCGGCAGGGATTGAAATTTTATTTTTCCCAACTATTTCTCTGGCTATTCCAAACAACAACAATTCCATCTTATAAATTTTATTCAGCCCGTCGAACTTCAATTTCTTTCACCCACTTTACATGCCGTGGGCCGGTGGCATCGTCGCTGGTGCATACCGCTACGAACGGGCCGTCTTCTGCAAAAGGTTTACCGTCTTTTTCAAATAACAAATACGAGTTGTTTCCCGCAGGGCTAAACATCAGTTCGTTCCAGGCATATATGGCTTTGTAACCATCGGTAGCCGTTACCAGTACATAGTATTCACCACGGGTTTTCTTTTGTGGCATGTGTACGGCGGCTTTCTTCACCATGTCTTTTAGCAAAATGCCTTTCACGTTTTTCATAGTACTATGCACTTTGCCTTCATGGTCGGTCACTTTGTAATCTTTTTGTAACTGCACGGGCAGCCCGGCCATATTGCCACGAGTAATGTAGTACGGCGAATCCACTAGCCCCTTTACATAAATCGTATCGCTTCCAACGCCGGTTTCTTTTTGGGCGTGGCAGAAAGTGCTGGCACTAATCAGCAGGAGAGAAAATATAAGTTTCATGTCGTTTAGCAATTATTAAACAGCCCCTAAATTAGCCATTGCCACTTCATAAGCAACCGGGTCATTCACATTAGTCAGTTCTTTTACGTCGGGTACCTGTAGCATCTGCACATCTGAGTTGATGAGCACCTTACGATGGCAGCTATAACCCTGGCTAAGCGCCTGCAATAAAACGGCATAACTACGAGGTTCCCAAATAGTAATTAGTGGCTCAGGAAACGTTCCGTTGGGTTCAAAAAAAGCAGTGGCAATTTTTGATGGATTACGATGTTGAATCAAATATTCTAAAGTGCTTTGAGTGAGATAAGGAAGATCGCAAGCTACTACCAGCCAGGCTGCGGTGGGGTTGCTTTGCAGTGCAGTCAAAATACCGCCCATTGGCCCGATGCCGGTAAAACGATCTTTCAAAGAAGTGCCATTCAATGCAGCATCCTGTTCTTCATTTACCGAAATAAAAACCTGCTGGCATATACCCGATAACATCTGAAAAATATACTGCTTTTGCGACTGCCCATGGTATTCAATTTTACTTTTATCCCGGCCCATCCGCTGGCTTTTGCCACCTGTAAGCACCAGCCCATTTAATGGTGGAATGCTTTGCTGTAAGCTATTCTGAATAAAAGCTGCAATTCCATTGGTGTCATTCAATAATAGGGTTGGTATTTTTTTCGCCTCCGGCAAATGCGCCGCAACCGCTTCGGGGAGCACTGTGTTTTCATCCTTTAGCAAAATGAGTCGAACATCAATTAGCTTCTGCAACTTCTTCTCAACAGGCTTAGCCGGATCTATAATTATAATCTGCTTTTGCCCTTCAAAATGATTCCCATTTACCAGTACTAAATCCTGCTCATTGAACAAAGCCTTCTTTTGAAAAAATCTTACGCTTTCCCCTGCATAAGAAACCTGCTGATAAGTGATCTTGTTGGTAAAAACAGCCGCTGCTCCGGCAGACAGCAACGTATCTTTTTCAGCCTCATTAGTCGAATGGTCAGCATCCAGGTAAACGATTTTCCATTGCTGCGACAATACTTCTGTAATGCGTCCTGCCAGTTGCCTGATGGTACTGCATGGCGCTCCCAAGATAGCGAACTCATTACGCCCCCACTCGCCACCTTCCGGCCGGGCCAGTTTTACATGTTTATGATGCTCCTTAGGTGCTTCGTTTAAAATCACTTTTGCCTCCTGTTTTTTCCAGCAACCTGGTTTCCTTTATTACAATATCATGGCTTAGCGCCTTGCACATATCATACACCGTAAGTGCTGCAATGGTTGCACCAGTCAGCGCTTCCATTTCCACACCGGTTTTGGAAGTCACGGTTGCCGTGCATTGTATTACAATTTCCTGCGCCTTATTTACCCAAATTTTCAGCTTGCAATTATCAAGCCCTATGGGGTGGCAAAACGGGATCAGGTCGCTGGTTTTTTTAGCCGCCATTGTTCCAGCAATAATGGCCGTTTGAAATACCGGCCCTTTCTTCGACTGGATATCGCCGCCTGTAAAATACTGCATTACATCCGGCCCGGCAATTACAATGCTTTGCGCTACTGCCGTACGTTTGGTAATGTTTTTATCACTCACATCTACCATAGCTGGCTGATTATTTTCATCCAGGTGGGTAAATGTTTTTTCTGTTGCGTTCATAGTAGCAAAGCTAAACGTCAAATAGTTGGAATGAGTTTGAAAGTTGACCAAAAGTCTGTCGCATTCTACCTTCGGAATTGTCGTTTTTGCACCGGCATTTACAAGAGCAGACCAATTAAGTTTGTGTTATCAAACAACAATTATTTAATCTAAAATAAGCTATATGGAAAAGATTACCACGTTCCTGCTGTACAAGGACAAAGCAGAAGAT
>CAXTDG010000261.1:0-6644 GCA_964242675.1 uncultured Chitinophagaceae bacterium | reverse complement strand
GACTGCGTTGGTAAAATTGTATTCTTCCGGGAACTGCTGCAGGCAGCTACTAGTAAAAAGAAAAAAAATGCCGGAACTGCCAACCGTAAATTATTGTTTATAACTCCACGAGGGGTTTCCCGCAAGCATCGAAAAATAGTCATCCAAAATAGTTGAAGAGAGAAATAAATTGAGAAAGGGTAAGTGTCACGGCAACACTCACAGCTTTAACACGGTGCAAAGTAGCTTCGTAAATAATGAGCTTATGGGGCGTTTTACTTCAAAAAACAGGGAGAAATTCGTAAAGCAACATTTATCCTTTTGAGGTAACTACTCTTTACTGATAATGGCTGGATATACAAATGCATACCGATGTTACTTCACTTCCAGCACCTGCACCATTTGCGGTGGTAGGGCCGTTTTCCCTTCGGCATCGGCCTGCTCTACTTTTTGTAAAAACAGGTGTAGCTGGTGTTTACTTTTCCATAGTTCCGTATCGTAAGTGGGCTCCCATTGGCCTACCGGTTGCTGGGTAAGATTGCGAAGTTGCCAATTGGGGTTGCTGAGATCTTTTGTAGAAGCCATTGAAACGGTATTGCCTCTTTCTTCATCCCGAAAAATGAGGGCCGCAGCCAGCTTACCGTTTTGCTGCCACGACACCATTTGCGGACGGGCTATGGGTATGCGTTTGGTGCCGGCACCGCTTAAGCTAAAAGGCGTTTTGCGAAAACCAAGATTGCTGATTTGCCAGCTACTGCCCTGCTTATAAACGATATGATACTGTGGAATGCTATCGCCACTTTCCCGCCAGTAGGTGGCAATGTAGGGGTTGCCTGCTGCATCAGCCACCATAGATGTTTGATTAATGAGCTCGCTCTTTTGCGGAATAGCAGCAGCCTTTTCGGCAGTAGCTGCATTGATGGGTAAATGATAGGCTTCCCCGGTTGATTTTTGCCAGGTAAGGCCGCCATCTTTAGAGCAGGCATACAACAGGTCGTGGTTGCTGGCTACATCGGGGCTTTCCCGCCATACCCAGCTTAAGTGAATGGTGCCTTGCCCGTCGGTACAGGCCTGCCAGTAAGCATTTCGCTTGCCCTCTCCATCTACCAGGTTGCTTTGCAACTGCGTCCATTTTTGCGAAGGCACATCGTAGCGATTGATAACCAGGTTGCCTTGCCCACTACCACCATCCCTGTAAAAAAATAGCAGGTTGCCGTTTGTAAGCCGGTAAAACTCTGGGTAGGAAACTTTGCCTTCGTGCTGCCCGGTCATGGGTACTTCGCTAGTCATTTGTAAAGAATAGGGAACCACACTTCGGGCATAATGCAGTTGGTTGTTGTGGTGATCCCAGGCCAGGTGCAGATAGCCTGCGCCATCAACCATAATGCTAATGCAATTATGGGCATCGCCTGTGTTGCCCTGGTAAGTAGCTGTTTGCAAGGTCCAGTCGTTTGTTCCCAGTTTTCTTTTACCCAATACTACATACCGCTGATGATTATAGTACGCTATAAACTGTGTATCGCCCAGGCTTGCCAGCGAGTTTTTACGAAACACCACTGTATTCACTGAATTAGCAGCCCAGCCACTATCTACATTTACCAGTTTAGTTTTTTGAAAAACCTGTTTCTGAGCGGCACAGGAAATAAAGCAATAACAGATGATTGATAACAAAAATGTACGCATGGAAAATACTTAATAAGAATCCCGAACCCAGCTGTAAATGCGTAACAGAAAGTATTGCACTCAGCAAAAAGGGGGTAAGGTACAGCGTAAAGAGAAGAAGCGTATTTGTACTATGTAAATACATATCGTTTACTACTGGCGTTTAAACGTGTAATTTTGCCCTTATGATTATCATAATTGCTCTGTGGGGCCTGGGTCTGCTATTCATTTTTATTAACCAGCACTATGCTATTAAAAAGGCAGATCGGGATTGGCACATTAATGCAGCTACCTTTAAAAAACTACGCCGCAAACTCAATACTCGAACTACACGCTAATTAGCTTTTCATCCCTGCACACAAACAACCCAACAGACAATTTCTTACCCCTGTCAGCACATTTAATCAGTTCGTTTATTTTCTACCACTGGCATCTATTCAGTGCTCTCCTGTGAATAGATTTTTTTCCTTTTTCATCTAATCTCATAGCACTTTGTCCAGCCCCCACTGTTGTAGCAATGGGTTGGTAAACACTTTCATAGTGTCTTTGTCCAGCAGCTTATTACGGGCTGCTATCCAGGCAGTTGCTGCGGCGCCATACATGCGATTGATGCGGCCTGGCTCCAGCTCATTCATTTTGCCCCAATGAAAAGGAAAGGGAATACCATCTGCTTCCAACGCCTTGGCGGCAGCTGTAAAAAAGCTGCGGGTAGTGTTTGAGAAAACGCCATCCAGTTCCAAAATGCAGGTAGGTGAAAACCGGGTAAAAGCTAATGTGGCTTTTGATGCCTTTACGAAGCGGCAGGCAAACAAACCGGGGAATGGCCCGGCAGTTTTATTGAGTTCTACCAATAAATCTATCACCCTGCTTATCTGCGATGCAGGTATGCCAAAGGCTGCACTCAGCAGTTTGCCCCGTAGTGTGGTATTGCTAAAAATCTCCCCCAGCGTACCTTTTTGCCCGGCAAATGGTTTTAAGGTAGCAGTTAGCAATTTATTTACCAGCCCTGGTACAAGTGGGGGTAGCACATCGGTTAGTTTGCCTATAAAGCAGGGGGCATCATCGCCGGGGCCGAGGCCAGCATCGTTGGGAACTGGTCGTTTATAATCAGGCGTATAGGGTCGTTTATAAAATGAATAGACAAAGACACCTTTGGCCAAATCGTACGGATTAATCTGTACAGAAAAATGAAAGGGCCGCTCCGGTTTAAAAGGAAGAGCAAGCTGAGTAAATTCAAGCGTTTCCATAGCCCGGCGTAGGGTATCATCATAAGGCAGGCGCTGTAAATATGTATCCAGCAGGTACAAATTTTCTGTTTCAATCAGTACTCCATGCACTATTCCAAAAGCGCCAAAACTTACCAGGGCAGCGTTGAACAAATCATCGTCCTGTATCAACTCCGTTCCCAGCTTTTGCATAAGTGCGGCGGAGACTACTGGGGCCGATTTGCGTTCGAGCCATACGTGACGGGCCGGTCCGGTAATAAGGTGCAGCCCCACCACATAATCCTGTACAGCACCTACATCTATTGTGCTGCCGTGGGCACCCGTACCAATGGCTCCGGCAATGGTTTGCCCGTTGCTGGCACCCACCGTTTTTAGCGATAAGTTAGCCGCCCTCAAATCATCATTCAGTTCCCAGATACTACAGCCACATTGCGCCAGCACCAGCTTTTTAGGATCGCCTTTGTAAGCAGCCGATACGCCTTGGGCCGAAACCCGCAAAGTGGTATTCAGTTGCTTGGTATCTATCATCAGGCCGTTTTGCACGGTAGCTATTTTCGTCCACGACCAGCCAGCGCCCAGCATCCGCACCGGCGTACTAGTTTGGATAGCCTGGGCTATTTGTGCCTGAAATGCTTTGGTAGCATCGTTATAGCTATCTAAGGCACCCAGCAGCGGCTCATTAGCCGCCACCAGTATATCTTTTATTTTTTCGGTAAAAGTCTGATGGGCATTTGTCCACTCCTTTTTGTTCATCGAAATCAACTTCATACAGGTGGTTTTATCCGGTTTTGCTTACTAGCATAATTGTATGTTCAATCGTTTACAAGTTCACCTATTTGCGGGTTTACTTGTTTCTTGTGTTTTGACTCTTGTACCTTGATCCTTTACAGCGTATCTGTTTTCTTACAAGGCTTGCTGCATTTCCATTGTAGCCTAATGGGGCTCCAGATGCCGAGTGTAGCTACTGTGATAAGAGAGTAGCCAAAGTTGTTCTTCACTACCACTTCAGACATGCCATTTACCCCTAGTGAATCGCACAGTGGCGTATGAACATCGTTCTTTGGCTTTTGTACCAGCCCCCAGAAAAATACATGGGCCGTAACGGGTTTTGAAAACTCTGTGCCTGGTCCGGCTTGCGTAGCTACCCGGTATTGGTAACAACTGCTACAAAAAAGAACCATTGCCAGCAGCAGGACAGGCATAGGGCGCTGGTTGCAGGATGGTTGTTGCATACGGGTATAAATTGTTGAAATGAAATAATGCAGTTCTGGTGTGCTATGGCATATAGCAACTCAGAGGCTTTCGAAAAATGGGAAATAATTTGCTGATATGCAACTTGTTTGTTTCTAGATACATACACTGCTGCAATCTGCCATCTTAGTTTTAGTAAAGCAGACTGATATTACCGTTTTACATAAAGTCGTTTTTCTGTAAAAAAAGTAACAGCAATAAGTAAGTTTTTTCAAAAAGCAAAATGCTAGCGGGTCATAATTATTCATGAAGTATTTGCTTTTGCAGAATGTTTGAGTATTTTACCCCTTCATCTCTTCAAAGCCTTGCTGTCAGGCGGATACAACTTCTTTAGCACAGCTGTAGCCAGAGCAACTTTAAAACATCTTCTGCCTGTTTTTACTGCATCACATATATTTTTTTAAAACCCTTTAAACGATTACTTATGGCAACTGCTACCAAAGCTGCTCCACCGCCACCACCATCTTCCGGCTGGAAGGGAATTGTAGGCCAGGCTTTTTCACCAGATGAATTTGATACGTACTGCCACTCCCTGCAATGGACGGCGTGGCGGCCTTCTTTTATTGTAGTGCACAATACAGCTGTTCCTTCGCTAGCGCAGCGGCCCGCTGGCCTTACCAAGCAGCATATTTTAGGGCTGGAGGCTTTTTACCGGGATCAGCAAAAATGGAAAGGCGGGCCGCACCTGTTTATTGATGATAAACAAATCTGGGTGTTTACGCCGCTTACCGTTTCGGGTACGCATTCACCTTCGTGGAATAAAGTAGCGTTGGGCATTGAAATGCTGGGCAACTACGAAACAGAAAGCTTTGATAGTGGCCGGGGATTGAAAGTGCGGCAGAACACCATTGCTGCAATTGCTACTCTATCTGCCATACTGGGCCTGGAGCCGACTACAATGAAAATACATCGGGAAGACCCACTAACTACCCATGCCTGCCCCGGCAAAAATGTACGTAAGCTGGAACTGATACAGCAAACACAGGATATGCTAGTAGCCCGCCATGCGGGTGAGCACCCCATTAAACCAGTTCCATAAACAAAATAGGGTTGTTGAAACTGGCCTTGCATCACTACTTTTTGAGATAGCTGTTGCAAGGCCTTTTTTTGTCCAAAATCTAGTCTCTTAATTCCTGTCTTTTACTTTTAAATCTTACTTCTTGCCACTTGCCTCTTGTTCCTCAGTCCTTCTTCTAACATTCTCTTACCAACCCACATTTATGCTGCCGCAGCCAAAGAGTGTACATTTGCCGCCCATTTATAAGATAATAGTGCAATGCGTACAAAAACGTTGCGGAAAAATAAGGTAAACATCATAACCCTGGGGTGTAGTAAAAACATGGTAGATAGTGAAGTGCTGGGCGGCCAGCTAGCTGCCAATGCTATTAATGTAGCCCATGAAAGCACCAAGCGGGACCACAACATTGTGGTGGTAAATACCTGTGGGTTTATTGATAAGGCTAAGGAAGAAAGCGTAAACACCATTCTCGACCAGGTAGAACTAAAAAAGCGTGGCCGGCTGGACAAAGTATATGTAACTGGCTGCCTTAGTGAACGCTACCGCCAAACCTTGAAGGAAGAAATACCCGAAGTAGACGACTGGTTTGGCACCATGGAACTACAACTAATGTTGGAGCGTCTGAACGCCGATTATAAAAAAGACTTGGTAGGCGAACGCCTGCAAAGTACTCTGCCACACTACGCTTACCTAAAAATCAGCGAAGGCTGCAACCGTACCTGTACGTTTTGTGCTATCCCGCTGATGCGGGGAAAGCATGTAAGCCGCCCCATGGACGAACTGGTACAGGAAGCTGAAAAGCTGGTGGCCCGTGGTGTAAAGGAAATTATGCTCATTGCCCAGGAGCTTACCTACTACGGTTTAGATATTTACAAAACCCGCACTTTACCAGAATTACTCGACCGCCTGGCTGCCATCCCTGGTTTGGAATGGATTCGCCTGCACTATGCATATCCTACTAAATTTCCCATGGACATTATTGATGCCATGAAACGGCATCCCAATATTTGCCATTACCTCGATATTCCGCTACAACATGCCGCCAACAACGTATTGAAAGCCATGCGTCGGCAAATAACCCGGGAGGAAATAGAAGAACTAATTACAAACATTCGCACTGTACTGCCCGACATCTGCATTCGTACTACGGTCATTACTGGCTTCCCCGGCGAAACCCGTGACGATGTAGAAGAGTTGAAAGGTTTCCTGCAACGCATGCGGTTTGATAGGGTAGGCATTTTTACCTATAGCCACGAAGAAAACACTGCTGCTTATGCCTTGGAAGACACCCTAAGTGCTGAGGAAAAAGAGGAACGGGCACAGGAAATAATGGAAGTGCAACAAGAAATTAGCTATGAAAAGAATCAGGATAAAGTAAACCGGGTGTTGAAAGTAATTGTAGACAGAAAGGAAGCTGGCCGCTACATGGGCCGCACTGAGTACGATAGCGTAGAAGTAGACAACGAAGTGATCATTCATTCCAAAGAAAAATTAGTACCGGGTCAGTT
>CAXTDG010000260.1:0-6696 GCA_964242675.1 uncultured Chitinophagaceae bacterium | reverse complement strand
GCGAACACCTGGGTAATGCAGTTGACCGCTTTTTGGACTTCAGAAGCGGCAATATTGCTAAGCGACCTGCCACCTCCGAATTAATTGACTGGATTGCCTGCCTACAACAGAAAAACCTGCTAAACAGCGGCCTGGCAGATTGGAAAAAAGCTGATGAACGCTACAAGCAGGATTTGCTGACCACTATTGGCATTATTGCCAAATCGAAAACCGATGCTGAAACCCTAAGCCAGACTATTGCAGGATAATGCCATCCATACCAATGCTTCTGTAAACGGAAAAAGTCTGCAATTTCCGCTGTACACGTTTTTTACGGCACTACAGCAAAATGGATTCTCAGTAACACCAGAGCAAATAGTGTATACCAGCCAATTGATTGACCGGTTTGCACCACAGGTGGCTAATGAGCAGGAATTAAGTGCTTATTTATCGCCACTATTTGCCCGAAATGAAGACGATCAATTGCAGTTTGCAGAGTTGTTCAAAGTGCACTTTGGCAATAATGAAATACTACAGCTACATACAGAAAACCATTTTGGAAGACTATTTAAAAAGTACAAGAAATGGTATTTTGTAATTGGTTTTGGAGTAGTTTTCATATTGGCTGCTGTAATGTATTGGTATCTAAATCTACCAGTACAAATAACTACTCAACAGCATTTCATTATTTCTACAGAAGATCAAAATGGAGATCAAAAGGCCATAGAAGGTCGACGACCCTTTACAGATTTTCAAGTTAGCATACTGGAACTGCTGGAAGTAAGCACACACTTGCTGCACCCAGAAGATGACCCTGATAATCAAATAAGGTTAGCAGTAAAGTACAATTGGGGCGACCATACTAATATTGACACTATACCTCATCATGTCTATTCTACTGGCGGACAATATCAGTTATTGACATATATTTCGCTCTACAGAAACGGAATCTATCAGTATGATGATACACTGATGAATACTGTACAAGTTTGTACAGGCAACAATAAGCTAATAATTAATACTCTAGAAGATATTCAAGATCACACCAAAGCAGAAGGTTCAGGCGGAGTAGCTATTGATAAGAAAACAATTACTGCTAGTTCTGGTAAAGATTCCTTTACTACAAAAGAAAAAATACAGTTGGTAGCAGTAGTTACTGGTGCCAAGCCCGATTTGTTTGAGTGGAAGAGTAATATTTTCGGTACAGCGGTATCTCGAAGTTCGCAATTTGATACGATAATTAAACAGGAAGGCACATACTTTTTCACATGCCGTGCATTTTATGATAGTTTCCTTTCGCCATGTTCTCTGTACAATGTTATCGGCTTTACTGTTTACGATCCGGATAAACCTGCCTATACCGCTACGATTGTACCCGCCGCTGGGGCTCAAACTATTTCGTTACTGTATCGGGTGCAGTCGAAATGGTATTCGTGGCTAGGTGGTATTAGTTTGTTCTTTTTTATTGCGGCACTGGTAGTAGCCATGCGTAGCAACAACCGCAAGGCAAAGCAGCAACATGCAGCACAGGCTGTTGATGAAACCTACAATGACCTGCTGCAATCATTTGCAGGTAAAAAGCATCCGGCTGAATTGCCTTTCCGTAATAAGAATTACTTACCCATACCGGAAACTGAACTAATAGAGGCGGCCGTGCAAATGCGTCGGCGAGTAAGTGGCGGAGCTTTTTTCCTGAATATTCCTAAAACCATCAGTAAAGCGGTTCATCAGTCCGGTTTCTTTCAGCCTGTGTATTCGCCCCGGCTGCACCAAAATGAATACCTGGTGTTGGTAGATGCCAGCCACAATAATAATCAGCAGGTAAAGCTGTTCGATTTTTTGATTGACCTGCTAAACAACCAGAATGTTTTTATAGAAAAATATTACTACCGCTACGAGCCGATGCAGTGTTTTAGTGCTGCAGAGCCCAATGGCATCAGCCTGGAGAAACTGAGTGAAAAATATGAGCAACATACGTTATTGATTTTTGGTAATGCATACCAGTTGCTATATTCATATTACCCGGTATTTAATAGTATTTATAGCCAATTACTTAACCGCTGGCAAAGGAAAGCCATCATTACTCCAGTACCGCTGCCCGACTGGACAGATAAAGAAACGCAGGCTTTGCTACCTACGATGCCCGTGCTGCCGGTGGACGTACCCGGCTTATTGCAGCTAATGCCAACTTTGTTCAATAGCAACGATGGAGTGCTATCTGCCCTGGGGCAATACCGGGAAGCATTTTACAAAACAAGCACTATAGATTTTGAAGATGTAGTGGCATTGCAGAAATACTGCAACGAAGTAGCTTGGGCTGATATAATGGAAAATGGGAAGCCGGTAAATATTCTATTTCAGTGGGTAGCAGCGCTAGCCGTGTACCCAAAACTACGCTGGGAAGTAACACTAGCTATCGGCAAAGCACTGCTGGATAAATATGGCAAAGGAGAGGAACTAAATTTCACAACACTGCTGCGGGTGGCCCGTATTCAGTGGATGAAAGATGGCCGCTTCCCAGATGAAACCCGGCTGGAACTCCTGAAAATACTAACGCCAGAAAACGAAATTCTAGCTAGGGAAACGGTATTAGCACTGCTGGCCGAAATACCAGAAACCGAACTAGATGAAAAGCATTTTGCCTGGCAAGAAAAAGAAATTCAGCGAATAACGAATGAATTCATTTTGTATGCCTACAATCCTGAAAAATATGTAGTTTATAAAAAATCCAAGGAGTTGTATGGAAAGCTGCTGGCTGAAAAGAAGATAAAAGACGTGGTTTCTCGGCTATACCTGAAAAATGGAGAGCAGGAAAAATGGACAACCCTTATCAGTACAACCAACGGAACGGATCGAACGCTGGGCGTGCCTCTAAACGATTACTTTAATCCTGAAGTGGTAACACCTGATAATATTACCCCCACCGAAAGAACGCTGATACGAGTTGGTATAGCTGTAGCTTTTCTTTCTGTTCTGGGTTTAATATTTCTGTTTGTGCTGGATTTGCTACATACCAATCGTTTCACAAACTTTATGTGGAAGCCACCGATTTCGAAGGATGTTCGATTTGAAGTAAAGGCTGATACCTCTATCCGGTCTGGTTTAGTGAACATAGACGTTGGAGGTAGCTACTACACCGTTTCGCCCAATTCAGGTATCACAGGAAATGTTTTGATTAGTGATAGCCTGAAAAAGATTGATGTAACTTTTGACGGGCAAAATATATTGGATACAAACCTCAATCTTACCTCCGACAGCTATAACATAAACCTCCGCCGTACTTCACAGCAGCCTGCGTCAAAAATTACTGCCACTATTTTCCTGGATAAATGTATTACAGACAGTGCCCTGTACAGCCAGATCATTCACCAGGTAGATAAAACAATTACGGTTAGAACCAGTCTGGATATGGTTAACAGGATTGTCAATTCAACCTGTAGCTATACTATTTCCTACACACAGGCGGTTAGCGAAAAAAAGATTGATTCTCTGATAGCTGCCTTCAGGCAAAGAGGAATACCACTTCAGAAAGGTTTGCAATGGGTGCCCGGTGCCATACCAGAGCAAATCCGCATTTATGCTACACCACCTACAAATAAACCTGTTGCTACAAAACCGATTGTGTACATACAGTACAATCAGGAAAGCAATGAGGCTACCGCTTCCCGAAATCAATTAATGCAATGCCTCAACGGCATATTTACCTTTTTGAATTCCCAATACAAACCCAGCCTGCTTGGTTTTTACCGAAACGAAATCCGTTACTATCGCCGCAGTTTTCTGGATTCGATAAAGCCGTTATTAGCTTGTTTAAAAAAGATTTATCCTGATAGGGAATTTGCTGTTACGCAAATCAGCGGGGGCCAATCGGCCATGGATGCCAGTGCGAAGATTTGGATTTACGATGAAGTAGAAAGGACTAAGGCATCAATCGCTTATGGCGATCAGGTTTCAGTGACGAGCACAGGATATGTAAACATTGGGCCTTTTGTAAAGAATAGTAGGGGAGAGCTATTTTTTATATGCGTTGGTAGCAACCTGCCCGCACTCAACACATCGGTTACACGGCCTAGCAGGGTTCCTAACCTGCCACCAATAGGAGTATTGTATGCCAAAAGCAATACGCACACTCGTATTGGACTGATAAAGGTGGATGAATTAAACGTAAATGTTGATTATGGTCATGGCACCATCCGTAGCAGCAAGGTTGCGGCGATAGGTGATAAAGTAATGCTATACGACCCTTTGACTGGAACAAGCATTTCAGGGGCAGGTAGTACTGGAGAAGTAGTGGCTACTAATGTTTCTACCACGCTGATAGCAGGTAAGCAGCCCATTAAAATAAGTGGCGCATTTACAACCACTATGCTTTCATCATCAGCATCCGACGGCAATTTGCTTGTAGATGAAAATAATTTTGCCTTGGGGATATTGATAGGAACTGATGACAAATCAATAGTGTTTGTACCCATCGACAAAATATTGAAAGAATTCAACGTAACGCTGGTAACAAAGAATCTATCACCGGCGCAGGCTAACTAACTATTATTGAGTTAGTGATTGCAACACCTCTAGCTTAAACTCAAAACTCGGCAATACATCTTCACCGCTAAGGGTATTGTCAAAGCCTTCTACCTTACTTACAGTGCCATCAATCCGGTAAATAAAAACGGTTTCTGTTTGCGGTATTACAAGCCAGCCTAACTGTACGCCGTTGTCCCGCCATTCTTCCATTTTTTGTTTCAGTGCGGTGATTTTGTCTGATAGAGAAGCCAGTTCTACAATAAAGTCGGGAGCGATATAGGCAAAACCTTTGCGTTTTTCATTGGGTAAGGTATCCCAGCGTTCCAAGCTAATCCAGGCAGCATCAAGGCTTTTCATGCTGGTATCGGGCAAGTAAAAGCCAGCGTTAGACCCGAAAGTAAGGCCCGTTTTTTTATTACGGCTCCAAAGCCAGAGTTCCGTATTAAACTTTCCGTTTAGGTTAGAAATGTATGGAAAGACGGGTGGCATAATAGATAACTGATACGAAGCATTTCTTTCTATCCGTAGTCCCTTGTTTTGTTCGCAAAACAATAGAAGTTCGTCATCACCCATGTTGTCAAAAGCATCTTAATGGAGTTCCAGGTAAAACTCAGGATGATGAAGTTTTGTCATAAAAGGTGAATTGTATGAATAGCGAGATAATCTTTCCACATTGGAAGATCACCATGCGGCTATTCCATTTTCCCAGTTCACCCGGTACAAACATTGCAAAGCTTTTTATTTACACTATCCATCTATAAATTTCACAAATGAAGATTGCTTTCCACGGGGTAGCCCGTACTGTTACTGGTTCTAAACACTTACTTATACTCGATAACGGCACCAATATTTTGCTCGATTGCGGTATGTTCCAGGGCTTGGGCGACCAAACACAAAGTCTGAATGAACGCTTCGGTTTTAACCCTGAAAAAATTGATTTTGTCCTGCTCAGTCATGCCCATATCGACCATTCTGGTTTGCTGCCCAAGCTAATTAAAGAAGGATTTAAAGGAAGAATTTTTTGCACACCGGCTACTAAAGATTTAGCTGTTATTCTGTTGGAAAACTCTGCCAGTATACAGCAACATGATAATGGGCATGAGCATCACAATCATACTTACACCAGCAAAAAAGAAGAGACTACAGATGACTCCTTTTACGACCAGACTGATGTTGACAGAACTATTGAACTAATGGACACGGTGGAATACAACAACTGGCAACGTATACAAGATGGAGTTGAGGTGATGTTTACTGACGCAGGCCACATTATGGGTAGTGCTGCGGTTCATTTAAAACTGGAAGAGGACGGTACTGCTACCCATTTCACCTTTAGCGGAGATGTGGGCCGTTATCGGGACGCTATTCTTTGCCCACCGCATACATTTCCTCAGGCCGACTACATTGTTATTGAAAGTACGTATGGTGATAAACTGCATGATCCGCTTTTTAATACCACTGATTTTTTAATGAAGGTTATTAAGCACACCTGCGTTGAGAAAGGTGGTAAGCTTATCATTCCCGCATTCAGTATTGGGCGTACGCAGGAGTTGTTGTATTTCCTAAATCAGCTTAGCCTCGAAAAACGTTTGCCCGATATAAAAGTGGTGGTGGATAGCCCATTGGGTCATGTGGCTACCGGAATTGTCAAAAGCCACAAAGAAAATTTCAATGACCGCATAAAAAAAGTGCTGGAAGTTGATGACGATCCGTTTGATTTTCCGGGGCTGTACTTTGTAGATGAAGCAGAAGATAGCAAAAAGCTGAACTCCTTGCACGAACCCATGATTATCATAGCGGCTAGCGGTATGGCAGACGCTGGTCGTATAAGGCACCACATAAAAAACAATGTGGAAGATCCGCAGAATACTATTTTGCTTGTAGGTTATTGCGATCCACAATCGTTGGGTGGTAAACTAATGAATGGCAATAAAAAAGTGCATATTTTAGGTGATGACTACGCCGTAAATGCAGAAGTAGAAGTAATGCACAGCATGAGTGCCCATGGCGATTACAACGACCTACTGAAATTTTTAAGTTGTCAGGAGGCCGGCAAAGTGCAGAAAGTATTTTTGGTACATGGCGAATACGATGTGCAGCAAGCTTTCAAAGGCAAACTAATCAATAAAGGGTTCGAACAAGTTTATATACCGGCACAGCATGAGGTGGTGGAGCTAAATAACGTTTTACAAC
>CAXTDG010000259.1:0-6696 GCA_964242675.1 uncultured Chitinophagaceae bacterium | reverse complement strand
ATATAAGACAAACGAATTCCTCACCTGGCATGCTGTATTTTTGGCTAAACCTGAAATGATTGTTTGTTATGAAAAAAAGCTTTTTAAAAGCAACTGCAATATTTAGTCTTGCCGTTAGTTTTTTTTCCGAAAATGCTATTGGGCAACAGCGGATATTTCTTTATCCTAATGATAAAAAGGCAGTAATTGCCGGGTTCGATTCGTTGGCTCCATTAATGGATTACTATCCTGCAAAAGATGGAGCTGCTGGTAGAACAGCCATTTTGATATGTCCCGGTGGTGGTTATAGCCATTTAGCATGGGAAAAGGAAGGCGTTGTACCCGCCAAAATTTTCAATGAAAAAGGAATGGATGCATTTGTATTGCAGTATCGGCTGAATAACGCCAAGCAGGAAGGGCATCGTTTTCCAGATCAATACAATGATGTAACAAATGCGTTGCGAATGATAAAAGCTAAAGCGGCCAGCCTGGGATATAGTGCTGATAAAGTAGGTATCATGGGTTTTTCAGCAGGCGGTCACCTGGCATCTATGGCTACTACTATTTACACGCCTGTTGATGCTAAGGCAAAAGATTCGTTGGCTCATTTTAGCAGCCGCCCTGCATTTTCTATTTTGGTGTATCCAGTTATTTATATGGATACAGTGGTGGCTCACCGGGGCAGCCGCACTATGTTGCTGGGCAATTCTCCATCGCAGCAAATGGTTGATTCCTTATCAACCCAAAACCGGGTGACAGCCCAAACCCCACCCGTAATGCTTATACTAGCTGATGATGACAAAGCGGTCATTCCACAAAACAGCATCGGTTTTTACCAGGCATTGAAGAAAAATAAAATACCTGCCAGTATGATGATTTACGATCATGGCGGGCATGGCTTTGGTACTGGACGTACTGATCCAGTTTTAAACCAGTGGCCGCAACGATGCCTGGAATGGATGGCAAGGTTGGGATTTAAATAAAAACAAAATGGGCTGTCTTAAAAAGACAGCCCATTTTGTTAATAATCAAAAAGGTTAGAATGAATATCTAGCACCAATCTGAGAATTCCACCGTGAGGTGAAATCACCAATATCGTAAGGGCGATAAATTTCTTTCACATTTGTGAAGCTGTTGATGTTGAACTGGAATGCAGGCCTTGCAGTGGTAGGTGTAAATGCTACACCATCTTTACGTTGAGTACCGGAAGTAACTGCTGTAAACAAAGATCTTGTAACTGGAAAAAAACCGTCACCTGTACTAGCATAAGACCATCCCCAATTCTTATTTAATAGATTTCCGGCATTTACTAAATCAAAAAACAACTGTAGTTTATGTGATTTGCTAATGATAATGTCCTGAGCAATTCTTAAATCAAAATGGTGCTCAAAAGGTAATCGGTCAGCATTGCGTTTTGAATTTTCACCTTGATGATCAAACAGGTAAGAATTATTAGTAATAAAACCCTGAAAGTTTGCCCATTGCTGAGAAGCCGTAGCGCCACCAGTAATATCGGCAAAGTTTGCTTCTGCAAGTGTTTTAGGTATGTAAGTTAAAGCTGTAGTAACGGTACCAGTATTACCCCTATCATCTCCTAAAACATTCCCACTGTAAACATAAGAAAGTCGTTGACCGGATTGGCCTGTGTAGATTAGTGTAAATGTAGTAGCGAAACGTTTTGCGTATCTAAACTCTTTGCTAACATATGCTATAATACGGGAGCCAGCATCAAAGTTAGAATTGGAAAGCTGTGGGTTGTTAAGACCGTTAAGTGATTGTGTACCACGCCAGTTGGATAAGGCAACAGAAGATGGAATATCATTTAATGAAGTGGCATGAGTAAATGTATAGGCAACCGACCCTGCCCAACCTTTGGAAAACGGTTTCTGAATTTGCCCGGTTAAACTATAAGAATATCCCTTACTGGTGTTTTTCAAAAGGATTACTTCATTATATGCTGTGTTTTGATATTTAGTCCATAAAGGGCGTGTTGATGTTCCAATGGTTGTCAGTGTATCTCCATTAGCACTCAAATTTAGATTTTGGTAAAGAGCATTATTAATATTTTTTGTAAAAATACCTTCCACAGTTCCAATCATACCCCAAAACAATTTTCGGTCAATAGCCAGGTTAGCACGGAAGACCTGTGGAAATTTAAAGTTTTTATCAATTACATTAATGGTAACGGGTATGGCAGAAAAGGTTGGTACAAAAGCACCTGCTTGAGGATCATTGGGATTGTAATTGAATTTAATGCCAGCAGATGCTAACGTTGGATTGGAGGTGGCATTATAAGTGACATTTTTCTTAGTAATACCTGTCATACCTAACTGATTAGATACCCAAACAAACGGAACCCTGCCAGTGAACAGACCTGCACCGCCACGAATTTGAGTAGCGCCATTACCCTTTACATTCCAGTTAAAGCCAACTCTTGGCGAAAAAAGTGGGGTAACTTTAGGTTTAGTATGAGTAGCAACACCATAACTACTAAATGCAGTATTGAATGCGGTATTTTCTGTAGGCGTAGAACCTATAATAGGAAGGTCAACCCGTAACCCATAAGTCAGTTTAAAATTATTGTTAACTGACCAAACATCTTGAGCATAAACTGCTAATTGTGCAGCCTTCAAATCATCAACCGCCTTATCTCCACGGCCAGCAGCCGAAAAACCAACCTGATAGCTTGTAAGACCTGTGTTGTTAACAAAATTGGTCAAATTGCTTCTCGAAGTAGTTCCGCTTGCGCCATATGTATATGCCCCATTAAAGCCTTGTAGAAATACATTTTTGCTACGGAAAAACTCATTGTTAGTACCAAAGGTCAATGTGTGCTTACCCTTATACAAATTAAAGTTATCGGTAATTGTAAATACATCCTGATCAAGGCTGTTGGCAGCAGAAGAAAAATCTGAACCAAGATTATATGTCACCGTATTTCTTTGAGCCGAATCATAACTGAATACAGTGATGTTAGGAATAGCAGCGCTAATTCTTGCATCCCGTATTCTATTATAGGTCAAGCGCAAAACGTTTGAAGAGGCTGATGAGAAGTTACTATTAAGTTCAATTACAGTCGAATTCGTTTTATCAGTAAACTTGTACCCGCCGTTAGAAAAAACTACAGCAGTTGCAGTACGGCTCAGTACATCGTTGCTGCCAGTTACGTAGTTATGACGTAGTGTAAGTTTGTGTTTATCACTAATATTCCAGTCAATACGGCCAAAAACAGAAGTTGATTGATTTTGATTATTGATTTGACCATAAGTCCCCGGATCGATACCATATATTTTAATCATGTTCTGCCGAATTCTTTCTAATGTATCTACGGTTACTTTTGAACCAGAACCTGCAACAGTTGGGTCGAAAGCAAGGGGGGTTGATCTTTCGAAACGTTCTACACTTGCAAAAAAGAACAATTTGTTTTTGATAATTGGTCCACCTAAACTAGCTCCAAAGGTTTGATTTTTAAATTTCTGATAATGATTGCTGATGATGGTGCTGTTGTAAGGAACATTTTTACCAATAAAATCCTGATTTTGATACTGGCCGTATACTGAACCGTGGAAGGCATTTGTTCCGCTTTTTGTTACAGCATTAATTCCACCTCCTGTAAAACCACCTTGTGTTACATCATAAGGAGAAAGAACAATTTGCATTTCCTGTATTGCTTCAATAGAAATAGGATTAATATTAGCCTGCCCGCCATTAGTACCAGTAGATCCTAAGCCAAACGCATCTGTAGCATTAGCCCCATCAATAGAAAACTGATTGTAACGGTTGCTTTGTCCGGCAAATGATAAACCAGTTGGATTGCCGTTGCTATTACTATTTCCAGCTTTTACCTGCGGTGTTAACCGTGCAAAATCCTGAACATTTCTACTGATTGTTGGTAAAGACTGCATTTGGCGTGTCGAAATCTGAGTAGAAGCTCCCGTTCGCTGAGCATTGATAACGCTACCCCTGCTTGTTCCAACTACTTTTACATCTCCCAAAGTTTGTGAAGTAATACTTAGCGAAGCATCTATATTCAATGGAGTACCTAAAGCAATAGCAAGGTTTTCAAACACACCATCAGTATAGCCTGTATAATGAATAGTAACTGTGTATGGACCACCTACTCTAAGATTGGGAACAGTATATTGACCTCCGGATTTTGCTACAGATGAATACCTAGTTCCGGTAGGTACATGTAAGGCAGTAATAGTTGCTCCCTGTAATGTTTCTCCATTGCTGGATTTCACAACACCGGTTAAAGTACCGGTAGTTACTTGCGCCATTAAAGCAATAGGCATTACAGCAAGCAATAAAAGAATTAATCTTTTAAACGTCATAAGTCTTGTTTTGGTAAAAATTTTTGCAAAGAAAAGTCAAATGGTTCGACTTTGACTAAGACCATGTTAACAAATTGTTAGCTGCACTTGTGGAAAAGTATCTCACAATCGTTTGCAGCGATGGCAAAACACTAAATTTTTATTTTTTTCTCACTTATGCTTTTTGTTTAACGTATGCTTACTGTCACTAATCAGTAGGGATTTACTCAGTTTTTAGCAAAACACAACCTACACCTACCTTTGCTGTTATAACTTACATTACATAACCCATTATGAATACAATAGAAAGTGCAATAGAAGATATAAAAAAAGGAAAGCTGGTAATAGTGGTAGATGATGAAGACCGGGAAAATGAAGGTGATTTTGTAGGTGCGGCCCGCAGCGTAACACCAGAGATGATCAACTTTATGGCTACCCATGGAAGAGGTCTTATCTGTGCACCACTTACGGAAGAAAGATGTGAAGAACTTCGACTCGATATGATGGTGACCAACAATACGGGCATTCACGAAACGCCATTTACCGTTTCAATAGATTTATTGGGGCATGGCTGTACAACCGGCATTTCAGCAGCCGACCGGGCAAAAACAGTTCAGGCCCTCATCGACCCCACAACCCGGCCGGATGAATTAGGCCGTCCCGGACACATTTTTCCTTTAAAAGCAAAAAGTGGCGGCGTACTGCGCCGTACGGGCCATACCGAAGCCACTATTGATTTGGCAAGATTAGCAGGATTTGAGCCAGCTGGTGTCTTGGTAGAAGTAATGAATGAAGATGGTACAATGGCCCGTGTGCCAGAGCTGGAAAAAATTGCTGAGCGGTTTGATCTGAAACTTATTTCCATAAAAGACCTGATTGAATACCGGCTAAAGCAGGATTCTTTAATTGAGGAAATTGTTCGGGTGGATATGCCTACCACGCATGGACATTTTAAAATGGCTGCTTTTCACGATAAAAGCAATGGCAACGAACACCTGGCTATTTATAAAGGAGAATGGAAGGAAGATGAACCAGTATTGGTTCGGGTGCATAGCAGTTGTTTCACCGGTGACATTTTAGGAAGTCTTCGTTGCGACTGTGGCGACCAGCTTTCGCTGGCTTTAGACAAAGTGGAAGAAGAAGGAAAAGGTGCCATTATATATATGAACCAGGAGGGGAGGGGCATAGGCCTGGTAAATAAGTTGAAAGCATATAAACTTCAGGAGGAAGGTGCTGATACACTGGAGGCAAATTTACAACTGGGATTACCTGCCGATGCCAGAGATTATGGCATCGGAGCACAAATACTTCGTCATCTTGGTATCACCAAAATTCGGCTGATGAGCAATAACCCTAAAAAGAGGGTAGGGCTAACCGGTTATGGATTGGAAATAGTAGAATCTGTACCACTACAAACGGCTTCCAATCCGCACAATCATAAATACCTTACTACCAAACGGGATAAAATGGGCCACGAATTAGTGATGGAAGAACAGTAACACCTATAAGAATTTTTTAAAACCCGTGCAGGAAATTGTTGCATGGGTTTTTTATTTGCCATTATTCAAAAAAATCGTCGGAACGCCTTTTGCTAACAGAGTGTCAATCAGCTGTTTAATATTCCGGTTGCATCCCTTATACGCTTGAAACTTCGCAAATTTTTTAAGGTTACAGGTATTGTTCTACTCATTATAGCGGTATTACTTACCTGTTTTCATTTTTGGTTTATCCATCGTTCAACCAGGTTGTTGGAAGATTTTGTGTATGAGCAATCGAAAGGGAAATACAAACTAAGTGTACGCAAGCTGCGATATAACTACGCCAAACTTATTTTTCAACTGGAAGAACCTGCCCTTACTTGCCTTGATACTACCACATTACAAGACAAATATGATGCATCTGCCCACCTGGTTACCATCAATCTGAAACAGCTACTGCCGCTCATCTTCAAGAAAGAATTGCGGTTTGATTCGCTTTCCATTTTGCAACCCAACATTCGCATTATTCACCAAAAATTTAAAGACACAACCGCACCAGACAAGGAGGTAAATATTTCGCAGGATATGTTTAATGCCTATGCTTCCCTGCGAAATGTTTTGGGCCAGTTGCAGCTAGATAAATTCAGTTTGAAGGGAGGTACATTTTCAATATTAAATACCCGTAAAGCAGATGCACAACCTCTCAATATTACCGGTAGAGATTTTACGGTAACGGGCCTAAATATCAATGCCACTGAAAAACCGGTGTACGATCCTTTGGCAATTACTGATAGCATTGGGCTGGCAATAGCCGGGCAAAAAATCGTTTTTCCAGATGGAAATAAGTCTGTCGCTTTTAAAGATTTTCGTTTCAATTCTGTTACAGGTTCTATCACGCTGGATAGCTTCCAGGTAATGAGCCGTAG
>CAXTDG010000258.1:0-6698 GCA_964242675.1 uncultured Chitinophagaceae bacterium | reverse complement strand
TATTCTTACGCAACCGAAAAATAGCCTCATCCGCCAGTACACCAAACTGTTTGAACTGGAAGGCATCAAGCTATCGTTTGAAGAAGAAGTGTTTAGCTACATTGTTACAAAAGCAATGGAATACAAGCTGGGTGCCCGTGGCCTGCGTAGCATTTGCGAACACATCCTTACTGATGCTATGTACGAACTACCAAGCAACCGCCAGAAAACTTTCGTGGTAACAATGGATTATGCCCGTCGCCAACTGGATAACAGCAAGATCAGCTTACTAAAAGTGGCGTAAAAGTGTTCAAAGTTTAAAGTTCTGCGGTTCAATCTTTGCTGACGTTTCTAGCTGAAAATTTCTTTACCTCAACTTGTAAACCGGTAAACGTGTATACAAGTAAACCTAAAAATAAACATCATGATCAACGAACTCATTGAACAGTTACAACAAAAAGCCGGACTTTCAACTGAACAGGCCCATTCTGCCTTACAGACTATCAAGCAGTATGTGGTAGAAAAATTTCCTATGTTGGCCGGTGCGGTTGATAATATTTTTCCTAGTGGTACAACTACGGCTACTACACCAACTACTACTCCGGTAACTCCTGCGACACCTGCAACACCAACTGCTGGCCAGCAGGAAGGCAGTTTCCTGGATAAAATAAGCGACTACATCCCCGGTCAGGCTGGCCAAAGTATTGAAGACTTTGCCAAAAAAGCAGCCCATGGTGCCGGTGATCTTTTCAATAAAAAATAGGCCTTTTTAAAAGCTTTACAAACCCGTTTAAGACATCAAACGGGTTTTCTTTTAGGGTGATGCTTGCCTCAATGAAGATTATAAAATGCTTTGCCTTCTCTTTCGCTTCATTCTCTGATAACTGACCTCTGACAACTGACAACTGATTCTTATCTTGCCTGTTGATATGCAACTAATACAACAAGTTCTTTTTGTAGCACTGGTGGGTTTTAGCATCTGGCTGTTTGCCCGCAACATTGGCCGCATTCGCCGGAATATTTTAATGGGTAAAGACGAAGCAATAGAAACAGATACAGCTACCCGCTGGCGTAATGTAGTGCTACTGGCTTTGGGTCAAAAAAAGATGTTTAAATACCCGCTGGTAGCAGTAATGCACCTTGTTATTTATGCCGGGTTCATCATCATAAATGCAGAAGTGCTGGAAATACTGCTGGATGGATTAACCGGCCAGCACCGCATGTTTGCCGGAGCACTAGGCGAAGGTTTTTATAATTTTCTCATCAACAGTTTTGAAATACTTGCCTTAGGCGTAATCGCCGTTTGTGTAGCCTTTTTAGCCCGCCGAAATACTTTAAGACTGCCTCGGTTTAAAAGCAAAGATTTGAATGGCTGGCCCCGTAGTGATGCTAACTTTATTTTGATAACGGAAATAGTGCTGATGACGCTGTTCCTAAGCATGAACGCTGCCGATAGTGTTTTGCAAAGCCGCAACGTGGGCCACTACAGCGAAAATATGATTGGTCCCTGGGTAGGTAGTGGTTTATTGTCCAGCCTGTTTGCTGGTATTCAAAACAACAATGTGCTGATAGGAATAGAGCGTACTTGCTGGTGGCTGCATATTGCAGGCATTTTTGCTTTCCTCAATTATCTGCCGTATAGCAAGCACCTGCATATCATGTTTGCTTTTCCAAATGCTTACTATACCCGGCCGCCGGTGCAGGGCAAAATGAAGAACATGCCGGAAATACAGAAGGAAGTGATTCTGGCAATGGGCGGCGATACGGCTCCTTTTGCAGCAGTAACAGCTTTACCTGAAGAAGCTCCGGCACAGTTTGGTGCTAAAGATGCCACCGACCTGAGTTGGAAAAATCTGCTGGATGCTTATAGCTGTACAGAATGCGGCCGCTGTAGCAGTGCCTGCCCGGCTACTCAAACTGGAAAGCTGCTAAGCCCTCGTACCATTATGATGAAAACCCGTGACCGCATGGAGGAAATTGGAAAGCAGGTGGACACGAATGGGAAATGGGAAGAAGATGGCAAGACCCTGTTACATGACTACATCACCACCGAAGAACTACGAGCCTGCACTGCCTGCCAGGCCTGTGTAGAAGCCTGCCCGGTCAGCATTTCGCCACTGGATATTATTTTGAAAATGCGTCGCTATCTTATCCTTGATGAAAGCAATAGCCCACAGGAATGGAATGCCATGTTTGGCAATATCGAAAACAACTTTGCCCCCTGGAAATTTAGCCCGGATGAGCGGGAATCCTGGATGACCAGCTAAAGAAAAGCCGCACTAATTAAAGTGCGACTTTTTCATTTGATAAACAGCTTTTTAGTAAGTCTGTTTTTGCCATCTGAATATTCTACCAAATACCAGCCAGCCGTCAATCCCTTTACGTTTAGTTGTATAAAAGAAGTATTTACTACCGACTGTTCCAGGCACTTTTTGCCATCTGGTGCATACAAAATAATCATTCCTTTTGCAGTAGCATTAGGCAGACTTATATATACTTTGTCCGTAGCCGGATTAGGAAAAATGGAAAATGCAGGCGTATGTTTTACCCAAACTTTTTCAATTGGTGCATACACCGTTTTGCCATCTATATTAGTAATCTTCAGGCGGTAGTAGTTCCATCCATCTGCTGGATAATCGTCAAAGCAAGCATAGCTTTTACCAGCAGCATATACCGTTTGCAAGTGGTGGTAGGCCTTCCCATCGCTGCTTTTCTCAATGGAATAATATGCTATACCAGTTTCATCTTTCGATTGCCAGGTAAGCTTAGTACGGGTGCCTTGCAAAACAGCTTTCCAGCTAAGCAACTGTACAGGTAGCGTATTGAAGATGTTTCCATCGCCAAAAGTGAAGTTTTTATCGGGGTCTGACAGGTTCGTAGCATACTGACCAGCACCCATACTGATTTTATCGTACAGTGTGCTTGTTGGACGAATAAAACTAATTGGATAAGTGGGAAGTCGCCATTTGCGAGGGCTGGCTGCACTGCTATCCCAGTATTGTACAATTTGCAGGTCTTGTAGTGCTTGAGTATCATTTCCCCGGCCCCCAATAAAGCTTAATGGTGTATAGTACAAAGTTATATTGGCTGCTGCATTGGCATCACTACTGGTAAGCGTCCAGTACTCTTGTGTACTAATATGATTTACCGGAGGCGTATTAATATCTGCCGGACTAGTATTAGGGGGGCTGGTGCCTACATAGCCTGCAACATACAGGCTGCTAGTAGCTTGTGCAGGCTGAAATACCAAAGGCGCAAACACGCCCTTCTGCTTGCTGCCCAGCGGTGCAGTGTAGGGGCTAGAAGCAGCCGTACGCATGTATACTTTGCCATCAATAAAACTACCCAACCAGCCTTTATTTGTTTCTCCAAAATAATTGATTGGGCTGCTAATGCTACAACCTGCACCCATGTAATGAAAAGCGGTAGGAGCAGTTGAAAGGATGCCATTAAGTAATTCCATCTTTTGCAATGATTCGAAGCCGCTATTATTGATATTAATACCCGGCGGGTTGTCAAGTGATAAAGTAGCTACGCCAACTGGCAAAGTGGTGCTTGCTAATGAAACATTGATAGGCTGTAACTGCCTGTTGCCTTGTAAAGCAAGCCAGCCGTTAAATGATAGTGTCAGTCCGTTGGGATTTTGACTTTGAAGACTGCCTCTAATAATTACTGTATCAATGCTGGTTCCGCTGGTGTTTAAGCTGCCAGTACTGCTTATCAACAACGAATCATACACAATCAATTTATCCGCAGTGGTGCCGCTAATATTTACAGAACCAGTGGTAATGTTGAGATTACGGGTAGTGGCAAGATTGCTGTATTCAGCAGCAAATAAACCATTGACATCAACTAAAGAAGCATTGGTTACAGATGGAATAGTAGCATCAGAAGTGCTATCCGGCACATACAGATTTTCCCAGTTAGTGCAGTTGAACCAGTTGCCGTTTTGAGCGCCAGTCCAGTTGGCAGTAATGGGTAAGGAAGTAAGGCTGAACTGTGAGGAGAAAACACTTGCGTTAATGTCATTTCCTCCGGTTCCGGTGCCAAAATTCCAATTACCAACCGTATTAATTAATGAGAGTAAGGAACCTTGTGAACCACTATGGATTTGCAAAGGTTGATAATATCCAAAATTGCTTGTACCACTCAGATATAAATTCAAACATTTTATGTCTGATGGCAAACGGCTTTGACGATCTGAGGCGTTACTTCCAGCACTGCATACTTGGCTAAAATCAACCCAAGGGCTAGTATAACTTAAACCATGTAGTGTGTGGCCATCTAACACAGAGTAGCGATTCAGACCAACTGTTCCGTAAGTAGTAAACCTGCCTTGTGTTATAAAAAATTGCTCTGCTGCCGTACCACTAAGAAGATTGCCAATAGTTAGATTATCAGTAATCGATAGATCATTCGTTATAGCATTATTTATTTTTATGTTTCCAGGGCTTTGAGCTATATGGTCAAAGCTGATAAGAGAACCGGCTGGTATTATTGGCCCTGTATAAGTGACTGTTATTTTTTGTAATTCCTGATAGGGGTCATTACCACCAGCATACCATCGATTTGTTCTCACATTTGCAGCAGCTCCTGCCTCAAACCTAGAATTTACAATTTGAAAACTTGTACCTGTTTTTAAAGCTTTTAGATTGGTTAGTACATAAGCATCTCGTCCACTCGCAATATTATTATCATACCCCACAAACTGCACATCTCCCGGATATAAAATAGTGCTATTGCAATAAAAACTATCAACCAACGCAGGTGATAAATAGCAGTAACCTGTACTACTATACTCGTAAGCAGCCACATAATATTTGGTGCCAGCCGTGAGGCCGGTGATATTAAAATAATGCGTTGCAGGATTGCTGGCCTGAGTATTATATACTGCGAAGGCATTTCCTAAAGCAGCACCACTTCCATAAGTGCTATTGGCTGCATAATTAGTAGCATTAACCGGAACTATGGGAACACCACTTGCACTGCATAACACTAAACAACCGGCACCATTGCCTCTGTTTAAAGTAAGCTGGGCAGATGAGTTGTCTGTTTTCAATAATCGAAACCCGGTAGCTTGTTGCGTAGCTGGATTGCCGCAGCCAGTTGAATTACCATAGATGGTAACTAAATCATAGCGGATCGTACCTCCTGTACCATAAGTGCCTGTTGTGCCTTGATAACTATTCCCGTTCGAAAAGCCGGTAACCAGGCGTATTTGTAGATTACTGTTGTTATTTGCTGCTGTGTAAGCAGACAAATCAAAATTAAAAGGGGGAGTAATAAAGGATCCTGAGGTAGTAACTAAACTGGAGTCAACACTTTGCCAAATGGTTCCGTTGAAGATTTGTACAACTACTTTTCTAGCTGCTGTACCACTATACTGTGCATAGTACTTCAAGTGGATTGAGTTATAGCCTGCCGTACTAGTATTAATGGCAATACCTGCTGTTAGTGGATTACTTGTAGCCGCTGGGTAAGTAGTTGTATTCAACGCCTGATTTCCTGGTGTCGGACCATCCGTTGGAGTAACGCCATTTGCACTTGTAGCTGTTACTCCACCAATTAAATTAATGGCACCGCTTCCTAGTGAAGGAGCAGGAGCCATTCCATTCGCTGGAATATTACCAAAAGAGCTATTAAAGTTCCATTGCACAATATCAGTTTGTGCCATAAGAAAGGTGCCTGCATGCAGTAGCAGCAGTGCAAAAAGCAGTTGCTTTTTCATGTGTGATGGATTCATGAATTTTTAAAAGAACGAAAAAAGTTGATGGTCAGTCAGCTGGAGAAACCGGTTTACTGGATGATGAAGTTCTGTTTGTAGAAATATCCCTGGTTGCGGAGCAGCAGGCGGTAGGGGCCTTTACGCATATTGGGCAGTAGCGGTATTTGCTGCAGGCCATAGCCACCGGTATATACAATGTCTTGCTGAATGAGGCATTGGCCCAGGTCGTTAAATACTTCCAGCCGGTAAGTATCTGGCTTCAGGCCAATGATCTGTAGGTTGATCTGGTCTTTCACCGGGTTAGGATAAATCGTCAGCAGGTTATCATTATGGCCGTACTGCATTTTCATCACCTGGCTATAAGTGCTGCGGCCATTGCGATCAATGGCTTTTACTCTATAAAAACTTTTGCCTATCAATGGTCGGGCATCTGTAAAAAAGTAACTCGTTTGCACATTGGAATTGCCCTGGGCAACTACTTTGCCTATCAGGTTATATTGCATGGCATCGCTGCTGCGTTCAACTTGGTATTCCAGCATGTCTTTTTCCGAAGCCGAAGTCCAAAATACTTTAATGTCTTGCCCAATCTGGAAAGAGCGGACGTTTAGAAAATTGATGGGTAGCGACCGGGAAGGATTGAATTCTACCGGGTTAATCAATACTTCATTCTGAAACTGAACGCCGTTGCCATTGGTTCCTTTTCCAAAACAAGCAGAAACTGTAGGATCAGCATGTGTTAGAAATTGATTGGTGAGGTTGCCATCATCGCCCAATACCATAGACATAAAACGTACAGCAGATTGTGTAGCAGGCGTATAGCCCAACATGGCACGGGGAAGGCTTAGTTCGTAACCTTTAGTAAAGTCAGTAGCAGAAGGAGAGATGCCTATTTTACAGCCGGTTGCAATGATGCTGGTAGTAGCAGAAATATCAGCAATACTAGTTAGGGTTCCAGCAGCGGCATCTAATGCAAAAAGACGAGAAGCAGTAGCAG
>CAXTDG010000257.1:0-6723 GCA_964242675.1 uncultured Chitinophagaceae bacterium | reverse complement strand
CAAGCTGCTCACCTTACGAATGCTGGCTGCAATGGCTTTGATACGTTGTTCATCCAACTTAAGCCGATCAGTACGAGGGTTGGCAGCATCTTGCAGCGCTACGTCCGCTGCATTGGCTGCCAAAATGATGGCCTGCTGTACTTCCAGTTCGTTGGCCAATGTTAGCAGTGTTTTTTGCAGTTGCTCATCGGTAGCAGCCCTTAAAACAGGCGCTGCCTGCCAGGCTTTTTTTATAGCAGAAAGTGTTGGAGTCATTTTGTTGTTTTAAAACAGTACAATATCATCTACATGAGCGGCGGTGCTGTTCTTTTGGGTTAATTGTTCGGCTATTTCAGCGCTGCTGAGTTTGGTTTTTGCTACGCCAATAATGGTCGCTGCTTCATCCATCAATTGCACTACTTCGCCGGTAATAAAGCTGCCGTCCGTTTTGGTAATACCTACTGTCAGTAAACTTTTGCGATTGTACAAAGCTTTCACCGCACCAGCATCAATGTAAATACTACCCGGCGTAATGGAACCGCTAGCCAGCCATTTTTGCCGGGCTTTTAGGTTAGATGTTTTAGGTAAAAAAGTAGTTCCGGTTTTACCAGCCAGCGCTGCTTGCAAAGGTGCTTCGCCAGCCAGTCCACAGATAATTACTTTGATGCCAAGCGAAGTAGCCAGCTTGGTAGAAGTAAGTTTCGACAGCATGCCACCGAGGCCAACGCTGGTTTTTTCGGTGCTAACAAAGCCCAGCACTTTTGCATCAATTTTTGGTACCAGTGGAATGAGCCGCTTTTCTGCATCCAGCAAGCCGCCAACCGATGTGCAGAGCAACATTACTTCCGCATCAAAGCCTACAGCTATCAGCGTTGCCAGTTCGTCGTTGTCGCTAAATTTTAGCTCCACATTGCTCACCAGGTCATTCTCATTTACTACCGGCAAAATATCATTGCGCCAGAATTCCTCAAACGTATCCTTGAGCTGAATAAACTGCTTGCGGTTGCTGAAATGGTGTCGTTCGCACAGGGCCTGCGCTACGGTAAGGTTGTGTTTCGAAAAGGCTTTATGATATAGTTGAATAAGCAGTGGATTGCCTACCGCCGCTGCGGCTTTACGTTCGGTGATGGTGCCTTTGTATTTCGCAAAAAAAGTTTTGCCGCTACCTACTGCCCCGCTGGAAACCAACACCACATTGTGAGAGGCATTCAACGCTGCTATTTCGGAAGCTACTTTTTTAATAATGCCCTGGTCAATTTTGCCATCCTTGCCGGTAATGACTGCTGTTCCCAGCTTTACAACTAACACTTTCTTTTGCATGCGTATTGCCCTGTTTGGTGCACCGCTTCAAAAGTAGGCGATGCAAAAGGAATGATTTTCTTTAGATACAACTAACTAAAGTGAGTTTATACGTTGTAAATGTTACCATTCACTGAAAGGGGAGAATAAAATTTAAATATAGATGCATTAAAAGGGCTGCTCCCTAATAAATTCATTTAATTGACGAATAATTACATTAATGATATCCTTATCTATTTCATTATAGAAATGAAGTTGATAATCAGGCCAGCGCTTTTTTATTTCAACACGTATAAATGCTTTCAAATCTTTTTCACTTGTTGAAAAATCTATCTCTATTTCTGAAGATAGATCTATGAGCTTAGCATGTTGTTTTCCTTCCCTTTCTAGAAGATTTGATAAGGCTGTTTTAAAGTTCCTAATTGAATTTAACTCAAACCAAATGTTACTATACTTAAAGTGACTATAAATAGCACTATCTACTTTAAATTCAACAAGCGTTTTAAAAGAAGGGAAGCCTGTTTCCATCTCCAATTCTAAAACCTCTAATGAGAGTTCATTTGTGATGATTGTAAAAATCATAATAGATTCTATGAAATTACCTCCTTCACAAACTGAAATGTATCTCCATCAAACAATCCTTTGTCACTCAGTTTCAAGTGCGGAATAACCAGCAATGCCATAAAGGACAGCGTCATGAAAGGCGCTGCCAAAGTAGAGCCTGCGCCTTTCGCCATTGCATCGATAGCCGTGTAGGCTGCTGCTACTTTGTAGCCATCTTCATTGCTCATTAGTCCGGCCACTGGCAGGGGTAAAATTTGTTCTGCATCACCCACTACGCAGCTTACACCACCCTGCTGTTGTATAATAAGATTTACAGCCCGACAAATACTTTCATCGTCCACACCTACGGCAATAATGTTGTGGCTATCGTGGGCTACGCTACCGGCAATAGCGCCTTGTTTGAGTCCAAAATTTTTCACCCAGGCAGTGGCTACCGGTGCATCGTGGTAGCGATTGACTACCACCATTTTCAACACGTCCTGTTGCAGGTCAGAAACGATTTTGCCCCCATTTACTTTAGGGGTAATGCACAGCCGGTTGGTGATCAGTTGCCCATCAATTGCTTCAATCACATCCACACAATCTTCCCCATTAAAAGGCACTTCAAAATCAGTGGGCTTTTTTTCGGTACAACTAAAATGATTAATGATGCCAGCAGGTGCAGCAGTGATAAGCGTTTGTCCTTTATCTGCTACCAATTGCCCGTTGATATAAGTTTGCAGCACTTCAAAATGTACCAGGTCTTTCACTACAATGAAATCAGCCGCATCGCCGGGTTGTAACAGGCCAACTTCCAGGTTGTAATGTTTTACCGGGTTGATACAGGCTGCTTGCAGCACTTTAAATACATCAATACCAGCAGCCACGGCCCGCTGGCAAAGCTGATTGATATGGCCCGCCGCTAGGCTATCGGGATGCTTGTCATCACTGCAAAACATCATGTTTTCGAAGTGAGCATGCAGCAGTTGTACCAGCGCCTCAAAGTTTTTAGCAGCACTGCCTTCCCGTATCAAAATCTTCATACCGTATTGCAACTTATCCAGCGCTTCTTCGGCAGTAAAACACTCATGGTCGGTGCTGATGCCAGCATCAATGTAGCGTTTGGCCTCAGCTCCCCGCAGGCCCGGTGCATGACCGTCTACTGGTTTGCCTACTGCTTTAGCAGCCGCTATTTTTTCCAGCACTTCAGTATCAGCATTCAATACGCCGGGAAAGTTCATCATTTCGCTCAGGTACTTTACTTCCGGCTTTTGCAACAGCTGCTTTACCGCTTCGGCATCCAGCGTTGCACCAGCCGTTTCAAACGGCGTGGCAGGTACGCAACTGGGGGCACCAAAGTAAAATTTGAAGGGGACGGTCTGGCCATCTTTAATCATATAATCTACCCCGGCGGCGCCACATACATTGGCTATTTCATGTGGATCGCTTACGGTAGCTACGGTACCATGCACCACTGCCAGCCGGGCAAACTGCGATGGCACCAGCATGCTGCTTTCTACATGCACATGGCTATCAATAAAGCCGGGTAAAATATAGCCCTGTGCCGGTTCGCTGCTTTCCAGCGGTTGTATACTTTCGATTTTGCCATTAGAAAAAATGACGGTAGCCGGATACATTTTCCGAGCGGAAATATCTATAAAATTGCCCCTGATTGTTTGTGTCATAAAAGCCTCCTCTCTCGTTCTCTCCTCCAACAGAGGAGAGATGCTCCTATGCAACTTTCCTTTCTTAATGCAACAGAAATAGCCGAGATGTTTGGTTTCAAAAGTAATAGAAAGCGGTAAACCGCTTTTCCATTCAAAATAGCAATAAGCATTTCTTATAAAATTGCCAAAGCGACTAAGGGATATACGCTTGCATAACAACTGCCCGTTATCCTGTTTCAATCAACCTCCACTATGATTCGTAGCCTCTTCCTTTTTTGCCTGCTCTTTACAGGATTGTCACTGTCAGCCCAAAAATATACTACCGCTGCTGGCATTCGGGTAGGTGGCGGCATTGGCCTTACAGTGCAGCAACTGCTATGGGACAACAACACAGCAGAGTTGCAAATACAAAAAGGATTTACCAATAATTATACTACTATAACGGCTTTATTTGAGCAGCACCATGGCATGTTTTCGAGAGGAACGAATTTTTACCTGGGTGCCGGGCCGCACTTTGGACACTATGGAAGCAGTGGCAAGAATGCCGGCAGTGGCAGCGTTTTCGGTGCCTCCTTTATTGGCGGGATAGAATTGAAATTGGGTAAAACACTTTTGTCTTTTGACCTGAAACCCATGCTGAACCTAGCAGGCGGCAATAGCTTTTTCGATAGCCAGTCAGGCGTTTCGCTTCGGTACGTTTTTTTGAAAGCACCTAAGAAAGAACACAAATGGATGTTTTGGAAAAAGAAGAAAGTAGATAAGCACGAGGAAGATTAATAGGCAAAGGGAAACAGGCAATGAGCAATAAGTAAAGTAAATAATATAAATGAAAACAGCCGCTCCTAAATGGAATGGCTGTTTCGTTTTACTAATTCTATAATTAAAGCGGTGGGCTATAAAGGAATTTATTTGCTTGCCGTAATCTCACTCAGCATTTCCTTCACCGCAGCTTCTATTTGTGTGTCTTTACCAGCGAGGAAGTCTTCGTATTTCAGCGAAACTTTGATGTCTGGTTCTACTTGCAAATTTTCCGTTGGTCGGTTTTCTTTACCAATGGTAGCAATCATAGGGATGCCAAATACAATGGTTGGGTCAATCTGGGTTTCCCACCATACGGCAGTACCGGTGCCAGCCACTGGCATACCAATAAGTTTTCCTATGCCGTTTTGCTTGTACACGTAAGGGAAAATGAAGGCATCGCTATAGTTGCTTTCGCTCATTACTACGCAGCTAGGTTTGGTCCAGCGGGCAGCGGGTTCACCGCCCTTTACCCGGTTACCCTGCGGGGCAAATTCCAGATATTTTTTGCCACTTAAAAAGGTGTTCAAATCATCGTGCAGCCAGCCGCCGCCATTAAAGCGGGTATCTACAATCAGGGCTTGCTTATCCATGTTGCGGCCCATTGTTTTGTCAAACGTTTCCCGGAAGCTGCCATCATCCATACTGCGTACATGTACATAACCCACTTTGCCGCCGCTCAATTTATCTACCATTTGCTCCATCTTTTTTACCCAGCGGTGGTACATGAGTTCATTTTCTTCGCCAGCTACTATTGGCTTCACTCTTTCTTCTATTTCGGTGGTGCCGTCCATTACGGTAAGCAGTACATTCTTACCTACTTTACGATTTAGGAGTTGGGACCAATCTGCGTCTTCCGTTATTTCTTCGCCATCAATTTTAGTGAGTACCTGACCTGCTTTTATTTTGCTGCTAGCCTTATCTGCCGGGCCACTGGTCAGCACTTCTGCTATCTTCAATCCTTTGCCTTTGTAGGTTTCATCATATAGCAATCCCAAAGTAGCTGTTTGATCCGGCATGGTCATACGAGGGCTGTAGCGACCACCGGTATGGCTTGCGTTTAGTTCACCCAGCATTTCGCTCAGCAGTTCCTGGAAATCGTAATTATTGTTGATGTAAGGCAGGAAGCGGCCGTAAGTCGTTTTGTAGTACGCCCAATCTACGCCTTCAAATTTGGGATCGTAAAACTTCTCCTTTACCTGCCGCCAGGTGTGGTCGAAAATGTACGCTCTTTCGCCTGCAGCATCTAGCGCCATTTCGCCGTTGATACCAATAGGCATAAGCTTTCCACTTTCAGCATCTACTTTTACCAGGCTACCGTTGTTGGTTACAAACAGGCTTTTGCCGTCTTTGCTTATTTCAATATTACTAGGGCTGCCGCCTAGTTTGGCCAAAATCTTTGTATCATTAGTACGAGGGTCGGTCATCCACAGATCGAAGCCTTTTTCGAAAGCCGCCAGGTAGTACAGTTTGCTGGCATCGTCGTTAAGCACATAGTCAGAAATAGAGGAACTATTGATGGTCATCCGTACCCTGCGATCATCTAAACCTTCCATGTCCAACGTCATCTTTTTACCGGCCAGCGAATCCTTTTTATCCTGCCGCTTTTTTTCGGCCATTAGAGCAGTATCTTTTTTATCCTTTTCTTCTTTTTCTTTTAGTAAAGCAAATTCTTCTTTGCTTAATTCAAAGCGGTCGTACGCATCTTTATCGAAGAAAACGCCATACACATCTACTTCGGCAGGGCCTTGTATGGCTAATGATTTACGACCGTTTCGGGCTGTAAGCCAGGTCATCATTTTGCCGTTCATAGCCCATTTGCTTCCGGCTTCTCCAAAACCACTGTTGATGGGATACATAATCTGGCCGCTGCCATCTGCTTTTACCAGGCCGGTGTTGGTACTACCAAAATAGCCTTTCGAGTCGTCCAAGGCCATCCACTTGCTATCCGGGCTCCAGGAGAAAGTCCAGTCGCCATCGCTATACGAATAGTTGTGGCCAGTGGGCAATAGCGTACGGGTAGCTTTAGTAGCCAAGTTTATTACCTTCAGCACATTGCGGTTTTCGATGTAGGCCACTTCCTTACCATCCGGCGAAAACTTGGGTTGATATTCTTCTGCTTTGGTGTTCAGCAAAGGCTCTTCTTTTAGCAACGTAGCCGTGTAGAAGTAAGGCTCGTCTTTACGAACAACGGATACTTTGTAAATATCCCAGTTATCGTTTCGTTCGGCGGAGAACAACAGCGTTTTTCCATCGGAACTCCACTCAATCATCCGCTCCTGCTGGGGTGTGTTGGTAATGCGTTTTGTTTGTACCCCATCTAGGCTGGTAACGAATACCTCACCATGCGTTACAAATGCTACTTCCTTACCATTTGGGTTGACGGTGAACTCCGTAACGTTTCCGCTGATGGGTACATTTTTTACAACGCCAGCCC
>CAXTDG010000256.1:0-6774 GCA_964242675.1 uncultured Chitinophagaceae bacterium | reverse complement strand
CGGGTGAACTTACTAAAATTGGGCAACCAATAGCGCATCAGGATTTTGATGTGGTGCTGTCGCCGGAATTGACGGCAAGAAAAGCTATCAGTGTTTTGGAACAATTGAAGGAAGATGGCACATTAACTACAAATGCAAAAGAAATTCTACAACAAACCTTTCAACAACTCAGCACAAAGGCAGCTCAGAATCCTACACTATTTCTCCCTTCTCTAGCGGTACTCAAAACCATATTGGCTGATAATTATCGGCTAAATGACGTTCGTACAGCCGAAAGTGGTTTGCAGCAAATGCTTGCTCCTCCAGCCCATTTACCTACCGCTAGTTCTACTACCAACGACCTGAACTTATCAAGCCGCTATTTTAAAAATTTAAACAGCCACTAACAAAGCAATGATGTATTGGAATGTAGTGGTAGTTGCCGCTTGTATCTTACTGTTGCTCTTTTTACTTTGGAAAGAAGTATGGCGGCGCAACAAAGCCTGGCTGGCTGCACGTATCGTAGCTACTTGCTTAGCAGTAGCTGCATTGGCGGGTGCTGGGTTACCACTTACGTATCAAAAAAAGCAGTTGCAAAATGGTTCTAAAACGATAGTTATACTAACAGAGGGTTATAATGAAGACAGCATACAAGCTTTCATGAAAAGTAGCGGCCCTGTTCGTGTTTTTACAACGGATAAAAAGGTTGCTTTACCTGACCGGCACTATATTTCGGATGCTGGTTTGTTAAATGATTCAATAGATGCTGATAATGCTATCCATTTATTTGGTAACGGCTTTAATGAAGATGAAATAGATGCGTTGAAAACGCCATTTATATTTCATCCAACGCCAGCTGGTAAAGGCATTAATGCCATTCACTGGAATAACCAGCTTACTTCGGGTAATCCGTTGACAGTGCAAGGGCATTACCAAAATGATAAAGTCGCAGATGCAAAAATTACACTCAACGCATTTGATAACAATCTGGATTCTGTACTAATACCCGCTGGTGCCTCTCATAATTTTCAGCTAACCGGAACGCCCAAACATTTAGATAGAGCAGTGTACACCATTATAGTGCTTTCCGGCAAGGATACTTTGGAGAAGGAACCACTTCCGGTAACGGTTATGCCTACTGCTCCTGTCAAATTGCTGATGCTCGCCTCTTCACCTGATTTTGAAAATAAATTCATCAAAAACTGGCTGGCTCAAAACGGCTACCCGGTAGCAGTAAGAAGCCGCATTAGCAAGGATAAATTTAGCAAGGACTATTTGAATATGCCCACTACTGCTGTTGACCAGATTAATGCAACAGTGCTCAGCAAATTCGATGTGCTGATGGCGGATGCAACGGAGCTGAGCAGCCTTGCTGGTTCTGAAAAAGCAGCCATTCAATCAGCCATCAGTCAGCAAGGGATGGGGCTCATTGTTCGGATGGATAGCAGTGTCAATACCGGTGTTTTTTCAGCCAGTAATTTCCCCCTTATGGCTGCAAAAAGTGAGCTTAATAAATTAATCAAACTTCGCTATACAGATGATAGTGCTTCTAAACCTGCAAGTCTGAATTCAGACAGGCTTATCTACATTCGGGAGCAAGCCTCAACCCAACCACTTGTTACAACCGAACGTTCGGAAACACTGGTAAGTAGTAAGCTACAAGGCCAGGGAAAAATAATTGTAACTACACTAATCAACACCTACAACTGGCAGCTATCTGGCAACGAAAATGGGTATAGCGCATTCTGGACCAGTGCATTAAACAAGGCTACTAAAAAGATGGCAGCAGCAGCGGCTTTCACAACCAATACTTCTCTACCAGTAGTAAATGAAAAACTGCAATTGCAAATACAAACGGCTGATCCGCAAGTTCCACAGGTAATAGCCGGAGGAGATGAACTGAGCATGGAACAAAACTATCAGTTGCCATTTCTTTGGCAGGGTACTTACTGGCCTACAAAGCAAGGTTGGTTACTCCTTACCAACCAGCAAAAAACTGTAAACTGGATATATGTTTTTGGAAAAGAAGATTGGCAGCAGGTACGTGCTGAGAACAAAAAGAAAGCAACGAAAAAGTTGGCTGTTACTAACCCTGATGTTGTTGATACAAAAGTTTCTTCTACCAGATCAGTAACAATAGAGATTCCAAAACTTTATTTTTTTATTATATTCGTACTGGCGGCTTCATTCCTCTGGTTCGAGCAGAAATACAAAGCTGCTTGATAGCTAAAAGCGAACGGCAATTTCTTAAATTAATTCTTGATCCCGTCATTGCGAGGAGGGGTCCTGCCCGACGAAGCAACCTCATACTTAGGGAGGCTGCTGCTCTTTAGTTTGCTTCGGCAGGAACCTCGCAATGACGGGAACAGAAATTAATCAATTTCAAAAAGCCCCACAACCCTTTACCCGCAATCCTTTAACCCTAATTAGTAAACCAACACCTGTTTTTTTCCTCATCCTTCAATCATTTTCAAAATTTTAAAAAAGGCGATATATTTTTCTAAAAAAAAGATAGATTGCCATCACAAACTAACCTTAGGAGGAAATACTTTGAAAAGAAAAGATTTTTTAAGGCTTTCGGCCTTGGGAGTCGGTGGGCTAATGCTGCCCGACTTTATGCTGCGGGGTAATCCTATTGACCCCGCCGGTGCACTGGATCCTATTATGGATGTAAACCAAAAAAAGGAACTGGCTGATGTGGCGCTTAACACCGCAAAGAGCAATGGCGCCAGCTATGCCGATGTACGCATTGGCCGCTACCTCAACCAGTTTGTTACCACCCGTGAAAAGCAGGTGCAGGGCATTGCCAACACCGAGTCTTTTGGTGTAGGCATCCGGGTAATAGCCAACGGTTGCTGGGGCTTTGCTGCTACGTCCACCGTTACTAAAGACAGTGTAGCCAAAACGGCCCAACGGGCGGTAGCAGTGGCCAAGGCCAATTCAAAAATTCAGGCCAACACCGTGCAATTAGCACCACAAAAAGGCTATGGCGAGGTAAGCTGGAAAACGCCCATTGAACGCAATGCGTTTGAAGTGCCGGTAAAGGAAAAAGTGGACTTGCTGATGGCGGTAAATGGTGCCGCTATGGGTGCAGGTGCCAACTTCGTCAATTCTGCTATCCTGGCGGTGAATGAGCAGAAATATTTTGCCTCTACCGATGGCTCTTATATTGATCAGGATGTACATCGCTTGTTCCCCACTTTTACCGTTACCAAAATCGATAAAGCCACTGGCAAGTTCGAAACCCGTAAATCGCTGAGTTCGCCGGTGGGCATGGGTTACGAGTATCTTACTTCGTTGCCAGACAGTAAGGTTTCAGGCATTGTTACCCGCTACAAGGATCGCTACGATTTTCTGGAAGACGTAAAGAATGCCACAACTGATGTAACGCAGAAATTGACAGCAAAATCGGTGACGCCGGGCAAGTATGATTTGATCCTGGATCCATCGCATCTGTGGCTTACCATTCACGAATCGGTAGCTCACCCAACGGAGCTGGACCGGGTGCTGGGCTACGAAGCCAACTATGCCGGTACATCATTTTTAACGCTGGATAAATGGAAGTCTAAAAACTTTAAGTTTGGTAGTGACCTGGTAAATATTCATGCTGATAAGTTGCAGAAAGGATCGCTGGGAGCGGTAGGGTATGATGATGAAGGCGTAAAATGCAAAGAATGGGAATTGATAAAGGACGGCGTACTGGTAAACTACCAGGCCATCCGGGATCAGGCTCATATCATTGGTTTAACGGAGTCGCAAGGCTGTTGCTATGCCCAAACCTGGGCCGATGTGCAGTTTCAGCGGATGCCCAATGTATCGCTACAACCAGGCAAGGCAAAGCTGAGTGTAGATGACATGATTAAAGACGTTGCTAATGGTATATACATCATTGGCGATGGTTCTTTTTCCATTGATCAACAACGCTATAATTTTCAGTTTGGTGGGCAAACCTTTTACGAGATCAAGAACGGCAAAATCACCGGCATGTTGAAGGACGTGGCGTACCAGGCTAATACCCAGGAATTCTGGAATAGCTGCGTTGCCATTGCCGACGAAAGCGACTATCGGTTAGGAGGTGCTTTCAATGATGGCAAGGGCCAGCCCGGTCAGTCCAATGCCGTATCTCATGGCAGTTCTACCACCCGTTTCAATGGCGTAAACGTTATTAATACAGCAAGAAAAATCTAACTAACAATATGGCTATTTTAAATAAAGAGGAAGCACAAGCCTTATTGAAAAAAGTGCTTGCCTATTCCAAGGCCGACGAATGTGAAGCTGGTCTCAACGGTTCGGAAGGCGGCAATGTGCGGTATGCCCGCAATGCCATTTCTACTTCGGGTGATATCAGCACCATGAGCCTTGCCGTTACTTCTATTTATGGCAAAAAATCAGGTACGGCCACCATCAACGAATTTGATGATGCCTCCCTTGAAAAAGTAGTTCGCCGGGCAGAAGAACTGGCACAACTGGCACCTGAAAATCCGGAGCGAATGCCGCTGCTTGGCCCTTCAGCTTTCAAAGAATCAAAAACCTATATACCTGCTACCGCTGCTATGACCCCCGACAGCCGGGCTGAAGCCGTAGCCAAAAGCATTAATGTAGCAAAAGAAGCCAAGCTGGAGGCCGCAGGGTATATCGAAAACACCACAGGCTTTAACGCCGTAATGAATTCCAAAGGGCTATTTGCTTATAATACGGATACCGACGTTATTTTTTCCGTTACCACCCGCAACGAAGCAGGTACCGGGTCGGGCTACGCCGCCAGGGGCTTTAATGATGTAAGTAAACTGGATACCTACACGGCTACTAAAATAGCTGCTTCAAAAGCCAATGGTTCGGCTAGTGCCAAAGCCATTGAACCGGGAAAATATACAGTGATACTGGAGCCAGTAGCGGCTGTATACATGCTGGAAAATATGTTCCGGGGCCTGGATGCCCGCAGTGCCGATGAAGGCCGCAGCTTTATGAGCAAACCCGGTGGCGGCAATCGCCTAGGCGAAAAGCTGATGGACGATAAAGTAACCATTTACTCCGACCCTTTTAATGCTGACCTACCGGCTGGCACCTGGAGCCGGGAGGGTTTTCCGTTGGATAAAATGAGCTGGATTGACAAAGGCGTAGTGAAAAACCTTTCTTACTCACAGTTTTGGGCACAGAAAAAAGGCGTGAAACCGGTGCCCGGTCCGGCCAACATTATTATGGAAGGCGGCACTGCTACACTTGACGATATGATTAAAACAACCGAACGGGGCATACTGGTTTCCCGGCTGTGGTACATCCGCATGGTAGACCCACAAACGCTGCTGCTAACCGGCCTCACCCGTGACGGAACCTTTTATATTGAGAATGGAAAAATCAAATACCCGGTAAAGAATTTCCGCTTCAACGAAAGCCCGATTATTATGCTGAACAATGTAGAAGCGCTGGGCAAACCAGAACGAAGCATTAGTGTAGAATCATATCGCAGTTACCTGATACCCCCAATGAAAATCAGGGACTTTACATTCACATCTTTATCGGATGCAGTGTAAAAATTTCACTTTTTACAAAAGGAAGCGGTTGCTAATGAGCAGCCGCTTTTTTTATTTTAATACTGATATACAATCTCTTATTAATAAATCTCAGGAAAGAAATATTTCAAAATAGCCAGCTGCTAAAAAGGGGAATAGTGTTTGCGAAAACGTCTTCAAAAGCGCCATATGAATACGAAACCTATTTCGCCCAAAGCCCATGCTATTGTTGACTATGCCCTTGCTGGCAGCTTACTGATTTTACCTACAGCCTTTGGATTCAATAAAAAAGTAAAAACCATTTATGCTGTAGAAGGGATAACGCTATTAGGATATTTAGCGTTAACCGAAACGCCTGTTGCTGTAAAGCCGGTTATTCCTTTTACAACCCATGGCAAAATAGACCCGTTCAACATAGCCCAGTTTGCTTTACAAACCGGCCTAAAGCCTTTTCGGAAAGACAAAAAGGCTATGCTTTTCAACATTGCCTTTACCGCCATTGCCGGTATCACCGTTTTACTTACCGACTGGCACGGACGAACCAAAAGGAAATGAAAAATTACAATTCAGAACTAGTTTGCCGTCACAAAGGGGCGGTAGACTATCTGCTTCTTTTCAATTAAAAAAACAATCAACAATAATGGCAAAAAATGTTTCCAAATTTATTGTAGAGCGCCTGGGCGAGTGGGGCGTAAAAATGATTTATGGCTACTCCGGCGATGGCATCAATGGCGTAATGTGGGCTCTCAAAAGTGCTGAAGACAAAATGCGTTTCATCCAGGTGTCGCATGAGGAACTGGCTTCTTTCATGGCTTGTGCCCATTCCAAATTCACCGGAGAAGTAGGCGTATGTATGGCTACTTCTGGTCCTGGTGCTATCCACCTGCTCAATGGCCTGTACGATGCCAAGCTCGACCATCAGAGCGTTGTAGCCATTATTGGTCAACAGGCACGGGCATCGCTGGGTGGCAGTTACCAGCAGGAGGTTGATCTGGTGTCACTTTTTAAAGATGTGGCCAACGAATATGTGCAAATAGTAACCGAGCCGGAGCAGGTGCGGCATGTGATTGACCGGGCCTTCCGAATAGCCAAAGCAGAGCGTTGCGTTACCTGCGTCATTTTGCCAAGCGACCTGCAGGAACTGGCCTACGAAGAGCCCGAACGCAAGCATGGCACCATACACAGCAGCGTAGGCTATAGCAAGCCCATGATAGTGCCGCAGATGGAAGATTTACGCAAAGCGGCTGACGTACTGAATGCGGGTAAAAAAGTAGCGATACTGGTG
>CAXTDG010000255.1:0-6795 GCA_964242675.1 uncultured Chitinophagaceae bacterium | reverse complement strand
ACAATTTCCCGGTAGCCAGTATCATCGCTTTTCTTACGGCAGGCGAAAAGCTGGTATTTAATCAGAAAGCGGTGCAGGAGGCACAGGCTGCCTACATAAAGCAACTGGATAGTATTGGTATTGATAAAACCATCATGGATAGTTCTATATCCTATGGCAAAATGGTGGGAAAACACATACTGGCCTGGGCAGCAAAAGATGGGTATCTGCAACGTACATCTTATGGAGGATATAATGTTACAAAGGAGAATGGGCGCTGGGTTCCTACGCCACCCGACTACATGGACGCTACCGAAAATAACTGGTACACTTTGCGGCCCCTGCTACTGGACTCTGCTTCCATGTACCGGCCTGGGTTACCGCCTTCTTTTGACACCACAAAAGGGTCTTTTTTTTACCAGCAGGCCTCTGAAGTATATCAGCAGATAAAACAGCCGCATCCTGCTGATTCGGCTATCGCCTGGTATTGGGACGATAACCCGAATACTTCTATTACCGATGGGCATATTACCTATTTTCTACAAAAGGTTTCACCACCGGGCCACTGGATTTATATCGCTTCTTCGGTGGCGGAAAAGGAGAACTTTGACGCACTCAAAACGGCGGCACTTCTTTCCCGCACGGCAGTGGCTTTGTATGATGGTTTCGTAGCCTGCTGGGAAGCAAAATTCTATTACAACTACGTACGGCCCGAAACGGTCATCAACCGGCTGATTCAACAAGACTGGCAACCCCTGATTCAAACGCCCCCTTTTCCGGAATACCCCGGGGGACATGGCTGTATATCTGCCTCCGCCGCACAAGTGTTAACAAATATGGTAGGTGAAAACTACCGCTTTACGGATTCCACTGAAGTACCATTTGGTAGGCCTAAACGCACTTACGCTTCATTTTATGAAGCTGCCGAGCAGGCTAATATCAGCCGGTTCTATGGTGGTATTCATTTTCTCAATTCCCTGAAAGTAGGTGCAGCTTTAGGAAAGGAAGTTGGGCAGTACACTGTACAAAAACTGAAATAAAATTATCACTGTTATTACCCCCAAATTAATGCATATGAAACCCCTTTTACTCCTATTGCTCTGCCTGCCGGTGTATCAATTACATGCCCAGGAACTTACTACTATCCCCATCGCTACCGCCGACCATGCAATAGTGCTGCAAACCGACAAGGACAACCGGCTGTGGACAGTGTACACCGGTAGTAAAATGGGTAACACCGCCAGCTACGCCGGGGCCACAAAGCAGGAAAACTATAAAGATGAAAATGCCGGTGTGTACAACAGTGCTTATACCCCCGCCGGCACCTGGAACCTGGCCGAACCGGCCCTGCAGGTTACTCATGCCGACGGCAATACTTCGCTGGATTTAAAGTACGTTAGCCATCAGACAAACAAGGAAGGTGTGGCTACGCTTACCACCATCAAACTACAAGACCCGTTGTACAAGCTAACGGTAGAGTTGTTTTATAAATGCTGGCAAAAGGAAAACGTCAGTGAGCAGTGGGCCGAGATTACCAATACGGAAGTGGCCCCGGTTACGCTACAGAAATATGCCTCTGCTAATCTCTGGTTCAGCGGCAAGGATTTTTATCTCACTTCCTTTCAGGGGGAGTACCTGACCGAAATGCAGCCGTTTGAAGAAAAACTGCTTCGGGGTATGAAGTCGATAGATACCAAGCTGGGCACACGAGCCATGCTGCTGGGTACGCCCAATTTCATGGTTTCCTTCGGGCAAAAAGCAAAGGAAAACGAAGGCGAAGTGCTGCTGGCCCAACTAGCCTGGAGCGGTAACTACAAACTGGATTTTGAAATAGACTCCTACAAAAATCTGCGGCTCATTGCAAGCATCAATCCCTACGCATCGGCATGGCGGCTGGGCGTGGGAGAAAAGATGAAAACGCCTTCGCTCATTTACACCATGAGCAGCAACGGCACCGGCGAAGCCAGCCGTCAGCTGCAAAGCTGGGCCAGGCAGTACCGGGTACTGGACGGGCAGGGCGAACGCTTAACACTGCTAAATAACTGGGAAGCTACCGACTTCGATTTTGACCAGAACAAGATTGTGGGCTTGTACAAAGATGCCAAAACGTTGGGCGTAGATATGTTTTTGCTGGACGATGGCTGGTTTGCCAACAAATATCCCCGCAACAACGACGATGCAGGCCTAGGCGATTGGCAGGAAAATCGGAAGAAGCTACCGGATGGCCTGGGCTACTTGGTAAAGGAAGCCACAGCACAAGGCCTCAAGTTTGGCATCTGGATAGAGCCGGAAATGGTGAACCCCAAAAGTGAGCTGTACGAAAAGCACCTAGACTGGGTGATAAGGGAACCAAACCGGCCGGAAAAGTATTACCGCAATCAACTAGTATTGGATTTAAGCAATCCCGAAGTGCAAAACTACGTGTTCAGCATCGTAGATACACTATTCACTAAAAACCCGGCACTGGCCTTTATTAAGTGGGATTGCAATGCAGTTATTTACAACGCCCACTCTATGTATTTACAAAAGAAAAATCTACCGCAAACGCACCTGTACACCGCCTATATCAAAGCGCTGTACAGTGTGCTGCAACGTATACGCGCCAAGTATCCCAAAGTGCCCATGATGCTGTGCAGCGGCGGAGGTGGCCGGGCTGATTATGAGATGCTAAAATACTTTACCGAGTTCTGGCCCAGCGACGATACGGAGCCGGTAGAACGTATTTTTCTGCAATGGAACTACTCTTACTTCTTCCCCAGCATCACTACAGACTGTCATGTAACCAACTGGGGTAAGCAGCCTATTAAGTTCCGGGTAGATGTAGCTAGCATGGGTAAGTTGGGCTTCGACATTGTACCGAGCCACCGTAGCCCCGGCGACCTGCAGTTTTGCCAGGAAGCCGTGAAGAACTACGATGGTTTTAAAGACATCGTGTGGCATGGTACTCAATATCGTTTGGCTAATCCCTACGAAGGCCCCATTATGAGCATGGGATACGTAAACGACGATAAGAGTAAGGCTATTGTATTTACCTACCTGCACAGCAACCGCTTTTCCCAAACCGCCTCGCCCCGGCCCATCAAACTGGCGGGCCTCGACCCAAAGAAGACCTACAAAATCAGAGAACTGAATGTGTACCCGGGCACTAAATCCACCATTGATGGGTCAGCCAGCTATACCGGGGAGTTTCTAATGAATGTGGGCATCAACCCTGACGTCAGTATCAGCCGCAGCAGTGTCATCCTGGAAATTAGCGAAAGCCGGTAAGGTTTTGTAGGTTTGTTGCAAACCGATGAACCGATGAAGCGTGTGTTTGAAAAAATTGTAGAACTGGAAGGCTCACCTTCTATGTCCAAACACGAGCAGTTGGTGCAGGGCATTATGAATGCAATTGATGAAAAAATCGTAGTTCAAAACGATTCCCTGCCTTCTGTAAATGTTCTTATCCATGAAATCGGGTTCGCAAGGGAGACCATCGTAAAAGCTTACCGTGAGCTTGCTGGTAGAGGCATCGTGGAATCGAAAAACCGATTGGGTTATTATGTGGCTAATACTAATACCGGGCAGCGGCTGCGGGTGGCCCTGCTTATGTACGCTATCGATACGTTTCAGGAGCAGTTTTATAAAAGTTTCCGTAAGGAACTGGGTGAGGGCATTCATGTGGATGTGTTTTTCCATCATGGCAACATGGAAGTCTTTGAAACTATCCTATCGCTTGTAAAAGGTAAGTATGGTATGTATGCCATTGCCCCCATCCCTCACCCTAAAAGCAAAGAACTGTTATCCGGTTTTCCACCGGGTAAGTTTGTAATGTTCGACCGTTATGAGCCAATGGAAAAGGAATCGAACTACGTAGTACAGGAGTTTGAGCAATCATCCTATAGTGCCTTTGTCGAGCTACTGCCTGCGATACGCCACTTTGATGAAATGATATTTATTTACCAGCCTAATTCTTTGGTGCCAGTGGAAATTTTTCAATCCTTCAATCGCTTTTTAAAGGAGCACCAGGTAAATGGCAGAACCATACCCGAATATATTTCCGGCACACTGGAGCCGGGTAAAGTGTATTATACCAACGACAACACAGAATTATTCAACCTCATAAAGGATAGCCGCCAGAAGGCACTGGTACTGGGAAGGGATGTAGGCATTCTTTCGCACAATGACGAGCCTGTAAAGGAAATCCTAGCTGAAGGTATCACAACTTTTTCCACTGATTTTGCGGAGATGGGGAAACGGGTAGCCCAGTTCGTAGTGAACCAAGAACCGGTACATTTAGTTGTGCCTACCACATTGCACCGTCGAAAATCACTTTGAAGTTCCACATAAAAGTATTCATAGGTTTTGAGATGCGCTTATTGTAATCTGTAATGTAGCTTGTTGAGTTAAGTTATAACCAGTACTATAATATTTTTTGTGTTTATATCTTTATGTAGAATGTATGCTTCTACCTAATTGCTTATTTGCTTTAGCTAGTATTCCAAATGCCTTATGAACCCTACTGCCGTCACTACTTTTCTGCTACTGACGCTTGCTATCGGCAGTATTTCGTGGTTGCAGACTCGCAGGCAGAAGCTCAACACAGTTTCAGGCTTTTTCTTTGCCAATCGTAGTCTCAACTTCTGGGTGGTTGGTGGAGCGTTGTTTTTTACCAATATTAACGCTTCCCAGTTTATTGGTGAGAATGAGTCAGTTTACACCAATAACATGAGCGTTATGGCTTGGGGCATGACATCGGTATTTGCCATGCTGCTTGTGTCGGAGTTTATTATGCCCGTTTACTTTAAAAGCGGTATCAGCACTACTCCTGATTTTCTGGGAGAACGATTTGACGCTTCCATTAAACGCTGGGTATCCGTGCTGTTTTTAATTAGCTACCTGGTCAATATGCTTCCTTCGGTTTTATACAGTGGTGCGGTAGCATTCAACGGCTTGTTTCATTTGTCCGACTCAATGGGTATTAGCCATTGGAAAATGATTTGTTTGTTATGTGGGGTCATTGGTATTATAGGCTGTGCGTATTCCATTGCAGGTGGCATACGAGTAGTAGCTGTATCAGATGTATTGCTGGGTATATGTATGTTCGCAGCTGGGTTGTTACTGGTATACTATGGCCTGCGTTTTTTGGGAAAAGGGAATCCTCATACAGGGCTTCGAACAATCCTTTCTAATAAGACGGAGCATCTAAACTCCATTGGTTCTTCAAGAGATGCGGTTCCATTCGGAACCCTCTTTACCGGTATGCTTTTAATGAATCTGTACTATTGGGGAACGGAGCAATACATCGTACAGCAGGCACTCATTTCCAAAAGTTTGGCCGACACCCAAAAAGGTATTGCCTTAGCATGCTTCGGTAAAATCGTTTCTCCGTTACTGCTCAATATTCCTGCACTGATTGCAGTGCACCTATACATGCATCTGGAAAATACTGCCGAGGTATTTCCTGCTTTGGTAAGTACGGTATCACCCCCGGTGCTTTCGGGTTTTATTGCTGCAGTTGTACTTGGTGCTACGCTTACTTCTTTTGCACCGGGCCTTAATAGTGCCAGTACCTTATTTGTATTGAATCTCTATAAGCCCTATAAAGAAAAAGGGGGGAAACTACTATCTGAAACAAATGTTATCCAGGTAGCAAAGAGATTCGAAATAGTAGCCTGTGGTATTGCTATTTGTATTGCCCCGTTGATTATGCTTTACAAGAAAGGGTTTTATGCTTATCTACAGACAGTAGGTGGCTGCTTCAGTGTTCCGGTCTTTACCATTCTGCTCGTTGGGCTTGCTACTCGTAACGTGCCGCCGGTAGCTGCAAAAGTGGGTTTGGGTTTCTTTATTGTCAGTTACCTAATATCGCAACTGTTATATGACGGCAATCTGCACTTCCTACATATACTAGCCATTCTTTTCTGTGTCACAGTGTTACTAATGCTGGTCATTGGAAAATTTAAGCCTTCACCTTTTCCCTACCGGCAGCATCAACGGAATGTCGTTGACATAAGCCCTTGGAAGAACCGGTATGTTTTTATGATTTTAATTTTGTGTATGATGGCGGGAATGTTTCTACTATTTTCCCGGATAGGTATAGCAACTTAGTTGTGTATTACCAAATCAAAGCCAACTCGCTAGGGCATGCTGGTAGAGTAAGAGAATAAACAGTAAGGATAAAGTAAGGGGTTGTGAATTTTAATTTGTTCGGCTCTTTTCTTCTATGCCTACACTAACTCTTTTTTTACTGCTTCCACGCTCAATGATACAGTATATCTTTCGTCGCCCCACACAGCACTGATAATGTTTATCCCTTTTACATAGTTATGCTGACTGTGGTTATAGTGATAAGCTACCAGACTATTTACAGTAGTGTGTGGTTTGACCACAACAGAATCGTCAACTAGAATCACATTTTTACCTTTCACCTTTATTGACTTTAACAGTCGCTTGCCCTTGAAGTATAGTTTCTTATTGTCTATTGCATCATTGTGCAATGTCTGGCTTATCTGGTCATTGTAAGCTCCCCGGAAAATAGTACGTTTTGAAAGTAGACGGTCAGTCAATAACTTTAAAAACGGAAGTATAAAAAAGAGCACCTTTACGCCTGCCCAGATAGCAGGCATCCTGAAATAGTTTGATGGCGGCAAAAGCGCCGAAGAGATTACCCGGCAGCACGGCGTGAGCCGGGCGGCACTATACAAATGGCGACAACGCTACGGTGGCATGGAAGCCTCGGAACTAAAGCGTATTAAAGAACTGGAAGAAGAGAACGCAAAGCTGAAAAAGATGTATGCTAACCTGGCCCTGGAACTCGATCCCGCTAAGTAAATT
>CAXTDG010000254.1:0-6810 GCA_964242675.1 uncultured Chitinophagaceae bacterium | reverse complement strand
ATGCCTGAAAAAGTAAATACCAAACAGGCAGGCGACACCATCGTCTAGCAGCATAAGCCAGCGCTGCACGGCAAAAGGTACATGCAGCAGCGTGGCGATGGGCAGCACCAGGAACAAAGCAATAATAACACACCAGCTATAGAATAAATCTTTAGGCCAGCGGTTCCAGAATACAACTGTAAGGATCATCATTAGTACAAACTGTACAATCTCCAGGTAGATGGCCGGTGCATTCAAATCGAGTAGGGGTGCCAGCGTTAGCATTACAATAAAAGAAGTAGCTACTGGCACGGGCCTTACAAAAATGAACCGAAACATAGCTGTTGCACTCAGCTTATCCCGGCGTTTTACCCACCAAAAATTATAAAAAACCCAGCAGAAAAATATGATGCCGCCAGCCAGCAGCCATAGCCGCTGACTACGAGTATTAATGAAATAGAAACGAGCTGCTTCATTCAGGTTGTCGGCCGATTTTCGATAGTCATTTACAATGCCACCCCGCTTTTTCCTGGTTGGTGTAGGCTCCCATAGGTAACCAATTTCTTTGCTAAAAGCCCGTGGCCCCAGCTTTTGCAGCCGTACATCCGTCTGGTACTTTAGTTCTTTTAGGGTGATATCGTTTTGAGAAGCTTGTGCCCGCAGGTTGTTGATGTACAGCGTGGCCGCCCTTACCAGGGAGTCGGTGTCTTTCCATTTTTGCCGGATGGGTTTTAATTGTTCGGAAAAACTTTTTCGCAACACGGTATCCCGGAATAACCGCCGCAACACTGTATCTTTTCGTATGCCCAGTATTTCTTTCTTCAGGCTATCCAGCCGCTTGTCATAAGCAGCCAGCACCAGTTCGTATTTGTCATTGCTTTCCTGTAGGTTGTCTACCAGGGTTTGAAACATCTGTATGTTTCGCAGGCTCAATACCCTGATGTCGAATGCCAGCCCTTGTTTCACTACGCTAATGGCCGAGTCTGCCAGTACAATATTTTTTTGAATAGCAATAGCCTTATCGAAAGAAGCTGCTACCAGCGGTACTTCATTCAGCTTCTCCTGCATCTTTTCTATGGCCAGCAGGTAATCGCTGGTGGTAAGCACATTGGCATCGGAAAACAGGCTGCTATCGAAGTAGCGGTTAGGGTGTCGGCCAGAATCGGCCTGCCGGTTGGAATCTAAACCATTTCGTCTTGAATTTTGTGCCTGTGTAAGTAAAGAAATGCAGCAAAAAATAAATCCTATCCAATATCGCATGTGCAATATTAGAGAAGTTTAAAATTGAGTAGGTAGAGAACGTGTTTGGTTGTAAAATTTCAATTTGGATTTTTCCTGCTATTTCCCAAATAAAAAAGCGAAGTATTTCACTAGAAAACACTTCGCTTACAGATATCAATTCATAATAACTACTTACTTGCCACCGTACAAATGTTCCAGGCAAGCCGCTAATAATTTGCCGCCATCCTGTAGCTGTTCTTCTACCAGCGGCTTATTTTTTTGCATATAGCTTTCATCCAGTTTATGCCCCTCAAAAGCATACACTTCCGGTAAGTAACTACGGCCTTCTTTTAACCATTTTACAAAATCAATTTTCTGTTTGCGAAGCTTACGAAAACTGCGTTTGGTAGGTGCTTTAGTAGTATCCTGCAAATCGGCAAAACCAATATGCTGATCTTCAATAATTCTGGAATCCCAAACAGAATGCAGGTTGGTGCCCTTGCCATCAAAATTTACCTGTACATCGTTGCCGCCTTTATCTACACCATAGCCCACATGCAGGGGCTGCAACAGATCGCCACACAGGTGAAAAAGCACCAGCAAATCAAACTTTTCCCTTTCAGGATTGAGCGTATCTCTATGCTGTAATTCGGTATAAGCGTTGTTGAGTGCGTTGATAACATTGCCGCCCGGACCTAGGTGATAGCTGCTATCTTTTTCAATATTGATATAGTGCCAGGGAGCGGTGTATTTGTAAGCAGTATCCCGCCGCACATCATCCATCCAAGTACTAGCGGCATCTGGTGTCATGCCGTTAAGTACTTGCAGCACTTTAGCCCTCGTTTCGGGGCTTAATTGATACATGGCCAGTTGCGCCACCAGGTTATGCCCCTGCTTGCCCCAGGCTAATAAACGAAAGGGCATCAACATTATTAGTACAGCTATTCCTAAGCTCCATTTCTTCATCATCATATATACATTTTGCTGGCGCAATAGTAGCACAATTATAAAAGCTGCTTTTAAGAGCAACTTCCTATTTTAATTGCTTAACGGCAAGTTGTTCTCTACGAACGATGCGGATGGGCAATAGCCGCTTTTAGCGCATCCAGCAGCATATCATCGTCCACGCCGCCATTGAACCGGCTGCCATTGATAAAGAAGGTAGGTGTACCATTTACCCCACTCATTATTCCGCTTTCAAAATCGTCTTCCACTTTTTGCTTCAGTGCTTCGTCGTTCATATCGGCTGCAAAGGTTTTTTCGTCTAGCCCAAGCGTGGCAGCATACTTTATTAAGCTACCAGAATTCAGACGCTGCTGGTTTTCAAAAAGCATATCGTGCATGGGCCAAAAGGCATCTTGCTTAGCTGCCGCTTCGGTAGCCAGCGCTGCTTCAAAGGCATGTGGATGAGATTCGCTTAAAGGGAAATTACGAAAAACGAAATTCAGTTTATCACCCAGTTCTTCCTGTATTTGTTGAATAGCAGGATAAGCATGGCCACAATGCGGACATTGATAATCGCCATATTCTACCAGTGTTACAGGGGCATTATCAGGGCCGCTGGCATGGTCAATTTTATCTACAGCAGGTCGTAGCATAAAGGTGCTATTTAGGGGGTTTAAGATTTTACGGCATCCATTTCTTCCAGTGCATCCAGTATGCCATCAGCACCGGGGTTTATACCATCCGGCGATAAGTAACTCCACTGAACAATGCCTTCTTCATCTATTACAAATAAGGCTCGTTTGCTCTGGCCCTCTTCCTCGTTGTAAGCCCCGTATTGTTTTGATATAGCGCCTTTTGGTTCAAAATCAGCCAGTAGGGGGAAGTGCAATTTGCGATCCTGCTCAAAGGCAGTATGGCACCATTTACTATCTACCGAAATGCCTACCATTTGTGCATTGTGTTTACCGAAAAATTTCAGCATTTCGTTGTACAGTGCCATTTGGTCGCCACATACCGGGCTCCAGTCGGCGGGGTAAAAAGCAAGGATTACCCGTTTGCCTTTTAGTTCGCTCAACTTCAATTTCTGATCGGGGGTAGCATATAATTGAAAATCAGGTGCGGCATCGCCTTTTTGTAATAGCATTTTTGTAGGGTTGATGATGAATAAATAACCGATGATAACGGGAATGGTTTGGTTTCCGTTTTGGAACCATGCCTGTTTAAACAAAAGCGGCACTGAAATAATCAGTGCCGTTTGTAAATTTTAAAACTTACTGCGCTGGTGCGTAGGCCCCTTTATTGATCCAAGTGTCCCACTGCTTTACAAAGGTTTCGTAGTCCAGCGGAGGAAGTGGCCGGCCCTCGCCTGGGTGCCAGCCCCATTTTACTAAAGTATCTCTGGCATGTTCCAGCAACTGCTCTTTGTTTTTATGGCCATTGCGGTTGTAATCCATTATTTGCAGGGCCAGTTCATGAGGTGTTTTATTTTCGAACACCATCTTCATATCAGCTGGCGGCAAGGCCCACTTGGGATTGCCGGGTGGCGTACGCAACCCGGCTGAATTAGCGGGCTGGTGGCAGTTGGTACATTTCATAGCGTACAACCCATGGCCATCTTTTCCTCTCTTTGGCAGCATGGTATGTATGTGGCTGTCTTCGTTTTGCAATGGCACATCACCAGCGGGATGGCAGTTCATACAGCGGGGGTGCATCAATACTTTGTACACTTCCATAAATGCCGCCGCAGATTCTACACTATCGGGGTTGGCAAACACGCCGTTTTTCGATTGTAAAGGATCAGGGGAAGATGGGGTAGTATTATTACTAAAACCAAACTTGGTAATGCCTGCAACAGCGAGTGCCATGCAAAGCAGCACAATGGTTTTAATGGGTAAAACGTATCGGCGCTGAACGGGTAAGGTTAGGTTTATCATCAGGGAAAAAGTTAAGCGTCCTTAAGGTTGTTGTTAATAATGGGTAAATGATAAATGCGTTTGCCGGTAGCCGCAAAAATGGCATTAGCCAATGCCGGTGCTATAGGCGGAACACCGCACTCACCAGCGCCACCCATTTTATCGGTGCTTTCCGCAATATGCACTTCTATCACTGGCGTTTCATGCATACGAGCAATTTTATAATCATAAAAATTGCTCTGCTGAATAACGCCCTTATCTACCGTGATTTCGCCATACATCGCCATCGTTATTCCGAAGATGATTCCACTTTCCATTTGGGCTTTTACGCCATCTGGATTTACGGCTAATCCGCAGTCAATAGCACAGGTTACTTTATGCACTTTCGGTTGCCCGTTTACCATACTTATTTCCACCACCTGCGCCACAAAACTTTCGAACGCTTCATGCACTGCAACGCCATGGTAATGCCCTGCTGGCAATGGTGAATTCCACTTTGCTTTTTCTGCGGCTAGGTTCAATGCTCTTAAATGCCGGGGATGATCTTTTAGTAACGACTGCCGATAAGCTACCGGGTCTTGCCCGGCGGCATGGGCTAGTTGGTCGATCATCGTTTCCATAACATAAGCCGTATGCGTATGGCCCACGGAGCGGTACCAAAGCACTGTAACCACTTCGTCAGGCGAATGCAGACCCACAAAATAATCCGGTACTTCCTTCAAGTAAGGTGAATCATTTACGCCCTCTACAGAAGTACTATCAATCCCTTTCTGAATCATGGCCGCAAAAAAACCACCCTTATTCGCCATAATAGATTGACCAGCAATATTGTGGTGCCAGGCCGCCGGATGACCATTTGCTCCCAGGCCAACTTTTACATTGTGCACAAACGCTGGACGGTAATAACCGCCCTTCATATCATCTTCCCTACTCCACACCATCTTGATCGTTTTGCCGCTGGCCTTCGCTATTTGTACAGCCTCTGAAACAAAGTCGGCATTGGGTGTGGCCCGGCGGCCAAATCCACCACCGAGGAAGGGTGTTTTAATTTCTACTTGCTCGGGCTTAAAACCAAGAATTTCAGCAGCCGCAGCCTGGTCAATACCCGGCATTTGCGTACCGGTCCATATTTCGCATTTACCATCCGCAATCTTCACGGTGCAGTTGATAGGCTCCATAGCCGAGTGTGCCAGGTAAGGGAACACATATTCCGCTTCCACTGTTTTAGTAGCAGCCTTCAAAGCTGTTTCTGAACTTCCTTTTTGACCCGCAGATGTTCCATTGGTAGCGGCTAATTTTTTATACGATTCTATTTGTTTCGTAGTGCTTTGGTCTGCGCCTTTTCCATCATCCCATTTCACTTCCAGCGCCTTGCGGCCTTGCGTTGCAGCCCAATAATGGTCGGCAACAACTGCTACGCCAGTTGGTATTTCCACTACCTGACGTACGCCCGGTGTAGCCAGCGCTTTAGACGGGTCAAATGATTTTACTTTGCCGCCAAATACAGGTGAATGTGCCACAACGGCCGTCAGTAATCCGGGAAACTGAATATCCATTCCAAACACCGCAGTGCCATTTACTTTGGCGGGTGCATCAAGGCGTTTTTTGCCTTTGCCTATATATTTCCAAGTGGCTGGTGGGCGTAGTTCTACTTTCTCCGGCACTTTCAACCCGCTTGCTTCTTTTGCCAGTTGACCATAGCTTAATTTTTTGCTACCAGCCAAAACAAATCCATGTTCGGTTTTGCATCTATCGGCTGTAGTGCCTAAGCGTTTAGCACCAGCTTGTGTCAATAAAATACGAGCCGTAGCACCAGCCTGCCGGTAGCGGTCAAACTCCGACCAGGTGCTGCTACTACCACCCGTTATCTGGATGCCAAATACTGCATGGTTGTAAGCTTTACCCGCCGGGCCGTGTTCCACTTTTATATCCTTCCAATCGGCATCTAATTCCTCTGCAATCAGCATGGGGAGCGTAGTCCAGATGCCCTGGCCCATTTCTACATGGGTAAGAATAACGGTGATACTACTGTCGGGCAATATTTGCAAAAAGGCATTGGGAGCAAACGAACTTCCTGGGCCGGAAGGAATGGGCGAACGGGCTAATACATTTTTGCCTACGGTAAAGGAAATGAGCAATCCACCACCGAAAATAGCACCGGATTTTAGAAAGTTGCGGCGGCTAATTTCTAATTCTTGATTATCCATTGGAGCCTCCTTTTTGTTGTAGTTTGGCTGCATAATGTATGGCTTCCCGAATGCGAACGTAGGTTCCGCAGCGGCAAATATTTCCGCTCATAGCATCATCAATATCCTGGTCGGTAGGGTTTGGATTTTCTCTTAATAAAACCGCCGCCGACATAATTTGCCCCGATTGGCAATACCCGCATTGCGGCACATCAAACTCCAGCCAGGCTTTTTGCAGCGGGTGGTCACTGTTTTTCGATAGGCCTTCAATGGTGGTGATTTCACCAGTCTGTGCCCGGCTCAGTTTGGTAATGCAACTACGCACCGCCTCGCCATTGAGGTGAACGGTGCAGGCGCCGCATTGCGCCACGCCGCACCCGAATTTTGTACCGGTCATGCCCAACAAATCCCGGAGCGCCCAAAGCAGCGGCATATCCGGGTCAGCATCTACCTGGTAAGGTTTTTTATTAATATTGAGTGTAATCATTGGTAAAAAGATAATTTATCAACCCTAGTTTGTAAGGACAAGATACATTTCTTTTATAAAAAGTTGAAGGCTTAGCAGG
>CAXTDG010000253.1:0-6830 GCA_964242675.1 uncultured Chitinophagaceae bacterium | reverse complement strand
AAACACGGCTACCATGAACGTTACATTCAAGTTTACGGATAGTACTACCCAGGTGTTCAATAATCAGTCAATTCTCGACTGGTTTAATACCACCACAACCAATATTGTTATTCAAGGGTTTGGCCGTATAAAAAGAAAAGCTGGCCCATTTGTAAATGCTGCCGACTATGAGGGTGGAGGTTTGGTTAACCCACACATGTATTCGCTGGACTTTACTTTGCCCTGTAGCAAGACGTTAGCTTACATTACTTTTCAAAATGTTTCTTCTACTATACTTACCGCCAGTAACCGGGGTTTTGTTTTTGCTGTTTCTGGCATTACAGGCGCTATACCAGCTACTCCTATTATTAACCCAATAACGCTTTGTGGTGCTGGTCCTGCAACACTTACCATTTCAAATGCGGCAGCTACTGGTGTTACTTACACCTGGTACCGGCAGGCCATTGGCGGTTTTCCGGTAGCTACTGGTGCTACTTTTACCACAGGTATTCTTACTTCTGATACTACGTTTTATGTAATTGCTACTAACTCACTTACGGGCTGCGTTACTGACCCAAGAACACCTGTAACCGTTATCGTTTCTTCCCGCCCGGCAGCACCTACGGTAGCCAATGTAAGTGTATGCCCTAATAACACGGCTACACTAACTATCTCATCTCCTACTACCGGCTTTACATATAGTTGGTACACGGCAGCTACTGGTGGCACGCCAGTTGGTTCAGGCGTTTCTTACACTACACCGCTTATTACCAGTAGCACTACTTACTACGCCGAGGCGGTAAATGCCGCTGGTTGTGCCAGTGCCACCCGTACACCGGTTGCTGTTACTTTCTTACCTAAATTGCCTTCTCTTACCGCACAGGCTACGTCTGTAGGCGTAAATACGGTTTCTTTTAGTTGGACAGCTGTTGCTGGCGCAGTTAGCTACCAGGTTTCAGTAAATGGTAGTGCTTTCCAGGCACCTAGCAGTGGTGCCACCGGAACAGTACATGTTGCCACAGGCTTGGCACCTTCCAGCAATGTTACTTTCCGGGTGTTTGCGGTAGGTCCGCAGATTTGCCAAAACAGCGATACAGTAACTGTTACCACTAAAACGCTGACAGATGAAATTTACATCCCCAACGTATTTACACCTAATGGCGATGGCAAAAACGATATTTTTAGAGCGTATGGCAACATCATTACTGGTATTGATATGAAAGTTTTCAATCAATGGGGTGAGGCTATCTTTGCATCAACCGATTTTGCCCTGGGCTGGAATGGTACTTATAAAGGACAGCAACAACCCGTAGGTGTGTATGTATATGTAATGAAACTTAAACTGGCAGACGGAAGAGAAATGACCAAGAAAGGAAGTATCAACCTGGTTCAATAATAAATACGATTGCTTGCCTGTTTTGTTTCTATAACTATTAGGTAAACTGATGAAAGTAAAATTCGTTTTACATGTACTGTTTTTACTCACTTCGGCTACCGCTTTTTGCCAAACCTACTCGCCTGTAGCAGTTACTGGTTTTACACAGGATATTTTTGCAGAATCAGGTACCAATTCTCAAGCGGTCACAACAGCTTTTTTAGATGCAACCAACCATATAATGTACACGGCCAACTTTGCTAGTACAAATGGGTTGAACGGTGGCGTACTGGATAATGGCACTATTACAAGTGGTACTCGTACCTATCAAATAGCACCTTACAACGGCCCGAATGCACTCTATCTTTCATTAAATGGTGCCATAGCCAGCACAACTGCTAGTAGCACTCTTACCGTTCAAACACCGGCAGCTTTTTCCCGGATCAGTTTCTTATCATTTTCTACCGAAGGAACCAGTACGCTAAATGTTGCTTTGAACTTTACAGATGGTACCATTTTCAATGCAGGCAACTTCGTATTTCAGGATTGGTTTAGCGGCACAAATGCCATTTACACTGGCTTCGGACGAATTGGCCGTATCGCTGCTCCACCCTATGTGGTTGATGGATATCCTACGAATCCACGCTGGTATTTCGCCGATATTCCAATCAGTTGCGGTAACCAGTCGAAACTCCTTCAAAGTATCACCATCACTTATATATCGCAAAGTGGTACCAGCGGCCGGGCCGTTGCACTGGCAGTTTCCGGGGTTGGTTATACGCCACTTACTACCTCAGCCGTGGTAACCCCAGCTACCTGTGGCACCCCCAATGGCAGTATAGCACTTACTACAACCGGTGGTACTGCCCCACTATCTATTGTATGGAATACAACACCACCGCAATTTACCGCTACAGCTACTGGCTTAACAGCAGGCAACTATACTGCAACTATATCAGATGCTAATGGCTGCACAAGTACCTACCAGGGAACGGTTACACAAACGGCTGCTATTTCTGCTACTGCTTCAGCAACTCCCACAACTATCTGTAGTGGCGATTCGGCCACACTTACAGCAAATGCTTTAGGTGGAAATTATACCTACACCTGGAGCCCTGGCGGCCAAACCGGGCAAAGCATACGGGTAGGCCCGACTGATACTACTACCTACACTGTTACGGTACAGGATGCCAGCGGATGCAGCACAACAGCCACTGTGACTTTACCTGTAAAAAAACGCCCCCTGGCAACCTTCACCGCTTTGCCTCAACGGTTCTGTCTGCGCAATACTGATACCGTAACTTTTACCGGAATGGCCGGTACTACAGCTACCTATAACTGGAACTTTGGAGGAGCAACAGTAGTAAGCGGATCGGGTGCCGGGCCATACATTTTGCGATTTGCTGCGGCTGGCTCACAAACTATTACGCTTACCGTTTCAGAAAATGGCTGCGCTTCTTCGCAAGCCACAAATACTGTAGTTGCAGATGCTTTTTCGCAGCCTTCATTTACCGCTACGCCAGCCAATATTTGCAGTGGCGATACGGTGTTAATCACTTTTACGGGCAATGCTGCTACAGGCGCCACACCTGCCTGGAACTGGGGCGGCGGCACCGTGCTATCAGGTAGTAATTTAGGGCCTTATGCAATAAAGTATACTACTGGCGGAACTATTCAATTAATTTTAAACAACAATACCTGCGCTGACACAGCTGCGTTGAGAAGCATTGTGGTTACCCCCTCGCCTATAGCCAGCTTTACACCAAGTGCTACACAGGCTTGCACACCAGCTACTATTTCTTTTACTAACAATTCGCAAAACGGCACTACTTACAACTGGGATTTTGGTGATAACACTACTTCTACCGACCAAACGCCAATACCACATCTTTACAGTAATAGCAACAGCTACAGCGTTATATTAACTGTGGCAAATGGGTCTTGCACTGCTTTATCTGCACCACAAATAATACGAGTGGTTGATCCACCAAGTGCAGATTTCAGCAGTGCGCCAGACGTGACCGCTACACCGTTGCAAATAAGCCAAGCACAGTTTGGATTTACCAATCTATCGTCGGGTGCTACTTCGTACAAATGGCTTTTTGGCGATAATGACAGCAGTACCGTTGCCAACCCTATACATCGCTATACCAGGGCTGGTTTGTTTACCGTAACGCTGGTTGCCATTAATAGCCTTGGCTGCACCGATACTTTTTCAAAAGGACCCTACATCATTATCCCGGATAGTTCTTTGCGGATACCCAATGCTTTCAGCCCTAATGGCGATGGTATAAATGACCGTTGGGTGATTCCGGGTTTGCTGGGCTACCCCGATAGCCGGGTGGAAATATTTGACCGCTATGGCCAGCTTGTTTTCAGCAGCACCGGCTACAGCATACCATGGGATGGTCGCCGTAACGGAAAAGATGTGCCGATCGGAACATATTACTATGTTATCCGAACCAGCCTGCGTAATTATTCCGGTTGGGTATTTATAGTCAGATAGCTTCTGGATCAAACTTTATCAGGATCATATTTTCAGTTTCCAAATCAGGAAGCTAGTAATTGTTTTTGCCACACATTTGCGCCATGCCCAAAACCATCTGCTTCACTGTTACCAATGCACTTACATACGACCAGCGGATGGCTCGTATTTGCGGCAGTTTGGCTGAGGCTGGATATAAAGTGGTGCTGATAGGAAGAAAAGCAAAACCATTACCTGCACTGTTGCAAAAGCCTTACGAACAAGTGCGACTATCGGTATGGTTTGGCAAAGGCAAGCTGTTTTATGCAGAGTATAATTTGCGCCTGTTTTTCTATCTTCTATTTAGGAAAATGGATGCTGTTTGTGCCATTGATCTCGATACTATTTTGCCCTGCCTGCTGGTTTCTAAAATAAAAAAAACAGCACGGGTGTACGATGCCCATGAACTATTTACCGAAATGAAGGAAGTGGTAAGCCGATCGGCAATCCATAAACTGTGGTTATGGGTTGAGCGAAAAACAGTTCCCCGATTTCGACAGGGTTATACAGTCAATCAGTTCATTGCCGAAGAGTTTTACCGCAGGTACAAAGTGCAATATGAGATAGTAAGAAACCTGCCGCTGGCTGCACAGCCAGGTAATATTACCTTAGCTGAAACGGATGGAAAATGGTTGAGCACTTTGCCATCCCGTTTTTTTCTATACCAGGGGGCGGTAAATGAAGGCCGCAGTTTTGAAACGCTAATACCGGCAATGAAAGCTGTGAATTTGCCACTGGTAATTGCTGGCGATGGCAACTTTATGCCGGAACTAAAAACGCTAATTACACAACATAATGTTGCTGATAAAGTAATCCTTCTTGGTGCCGTACGACCTGATGTTTTAAGGCAGCTTACACCTAGAGCCTGGTATGGCATCACCATTTTTGAAAGCACCGGTCTGAATCAATACTACTCATTAGCCAATCGGTTTTTCGATTACATACAGGCAGGCATTCCGCAGTTATGCGTTGATTACCCTGAATACAAAAGCATCAACGATCAGTATGAAATTGCCTGGCTTATAAACGACCTCTCTTCAAATGCACTTGCAGCTACGTTAAACAAATTGGCTGCTGACCGTGTTTTGTATGAACGGTTGCAGCAAAATTGCCGCCTGGCAGCAAAAAATCTTTGTTGGGAAAACGAACAGGCCGTATTGTTACGTTTCTATAACAAGCTGCTGGCATAACACTATGTGCTGCTTTTTATTTTGCAACCAGACTATTATTGATGATTGAAAAACACCTACATATCGTGTGCCTCGATGTGCCTTATCCAGTAGATTATGGCGGTGTTTTCGATTTGTTTTACAAGATAAAATACCTGCATAAGGAAGGCGTAAAAATTCATCTGCATTGTTTTGATTATGGTCGAGGCCATCAGCCGGAGTTGAACAAGTATTGCGAAGATGTTCAGTATTACAAACGCCTTAGTGGTCACAAATGTCTGTCAACTTTTTACCCTTATATTGTATCTAGCAGAGCCAACCCGGAACTGCTTAAAAATTTAAAGAAAGACAATCATCCTGTGTTGCTGGAAGGTATGCACTGCACTTATTTTTTACACCATGGCGATTTAGAAGATCGGCGGGTTTTTGTACGGTTACACAACGTTGAGAATCAGTACTACCGGCAGTTGGCAGATACCACCTACTCATGGAAGAAACGGATTTATTATCTGTGGGAAAGCCGTTTGCTACATAAATACGAAGCAGCATTAAGTGATGTGCCTACCTCCTGCTGGACGGTGAATAATAAAGACTTGGATTTATTTACAGGCGAATTAGGCTACACCAGGATTGATAATTTACCGCCCTTCTTACCAGAATATCAACCCCAATTTGAAGCGGACCGGGGGCAGTATTGTTTGTACCATGGTAATCTTTCGGTGCCCGAAAATGAAAAAGCAGCGATATGGCTGATCGAGAATATTTTTTCTGAAATAGAAATACCGCTGATTATTGCTGGTAAAAATCCGCCGGATAGCCTAAGCAGGATGATTAACAGGCACAACCATATTTGCCTGATTGAAAACCCTGACGAAAAGCAGATGCAGGAACTGATTAAGAAAGCACAGGTAAACCTGCTGCCATCTTTTAATAATACGGGCATCAAGTTGAAACTGATCAATGCCTTATTCAATGGAAAACATTGCCTGGTAAATACTGCCGCAGTGGAAGGCACCGGGTTGGAAGATTGCTGTTGTATAGCGGATACCTGCGACGAGATGAAACAGCATTTACAAATGTTGTACGACCATCCGTTTACATTATACCAGTTTCAGCAACGGGTAGAAAAACTACAGGATAGTTTTGATAATACTCAAAATGCCCGCCAGATGATTCAATGGATTTGGCATACGCCGGTATCAGCACAGCAGTCGGATAAGATAATAGGCAAAGGGCAATAGGCAATTACCTCTTACTGCGATGTAGCAACCTTTGCGCTATCCAGCACCTTACCTCTTTCTGTACGCAGAATACGGGCCGGAAACTTCTTGATTACCTCATAATCATGTGTAGCCATAATAATAGCAGTACCGTAATCTTTACAAATCTGCTGTAGCAATTGCATTATCTCGTCCGTGGTTTCAGGGTCAAGATTACCGGTGGGTTCATCGGCCAAGATAAGCTTAGGACTATTAAGCAAGGCACGGGCAATATCAACCCGCTGCTGTTCGCCGCCACTCATTTCAAAAGGCATTTTGAAGCCTTTGCTCCGCAAGCCTAATCTATCCAGCACGTCATTTATTTTAGCCTCAATCATTTTTTCATCCTTCCAGCCGGTAGCTTTCAGTACAAACTTCAGATTCTCATGTACGTTGCGGTCTGTCAGCAATTGAAAATCCGGAAATACCACGCCTAGGTTGCGACGCACAAAAGGAACGGTCTTCCGGGTAAGAGCTATCAGCTGATTGCCAACAACAGGGCCCTCCCCTGCCGTAAGGTACAA
>CAXTDG010000252.1:0-6860 GCA_964242675.1 uncultured Chitinophagaceae bacterium | reverse complement strand
TGGAATATTACCAACAGATCCGCTTGCACTAAGATTATTATCGAAGCCCATTGCATCCCGGTAAATCAGACTTTGCCAATCAGTATTAGCTGTACCTAACAGGTTTTTATACGTATTACTACCTGTTGCTGTAGCATCTCTACTTACAATATCTCTAACCTGGTCTCCACTCAATACTTTTACCTTTTTCACTAATGTATTGAGAGAAGCCTGCGAATTAAAATTGAAACGAACTTTACCTTTTGTTCCTTTCTTAGTAGTTACAATAATAACCCCATTGGATGCCCGGGAACCATACAGCGCTGTGGCAGACGCATCTTTCAAAACGCTTACCGATTCAATATCATTAGGGTTGATAGAACCCAGCAAATTGCCCGAACCGGAGATGCCATTACCTTCCACAGGTACGCCATCTATTACTATTAACGGATCGTTGCTTGAGTTTAGTGAGGCGCCACCACGAATACGAATTTTACTTCCGTCACCAGCAGCTCCACCACCTGATGTTATTTGTAACCCGGCTACTTTTCCTTGCAGCAACTGTTCTGATGAAGGAATAAAACCTTTCTGGAAATCTTTTGAAGAAACAGAAACAACCGAACTGGTTAAGTCTGATTTCTTACGGGTACCATAAGCTACCACAACTACATCGTTCAGTGTAGCAGCGGTTGAAGATTTTAGGGTAATGGTAATGGTACCTGCATCGGCTACAACTTCAGTTGCAGAGAAGCCTACAGATGTAGCCACCAATCGGGTAGCACTGGAAGGCATTTTAATAGTAAAGGTTCCGTCGGCACCACTTTGTACAGCTGTACGGCTCCCTTTTACGGTGACGGTTGCACCTGATAATCCTGCACCAGTAGAATCAACTACACGGCCGGTGACTGTTCTGTCCTGCGCCTTTGCTGTAATTCCTATGAGCAATAGCAATGGCAGGACCATGATTGAAAGCAATCGTTTCAAAAGCATAATCGAATTTTGAAAATAATTAGAATTGATGTATGATGAATATAGAAATGAACTACGCTGTTAGTAGAGTTGTGTAAAGTTTTAAGTTCTGGTTCGTGCCTTTTGCACGAACCAGAACTATGGTATTTTACAAATAATAATTATCGTTGAATAGCAAATGGCTTTACAATCGGGGCCGCTCCGTCAGTCAACATTACAACACGATATATTCCGGTGGCAAGCTTCGATACATCTATGGTAATACTGCTATTGTTTCCAGAGACAGTATTTACTGTTTGCCTGCTGCATGCCCTGCCACTTACATCCTGAATCTGAATTTCTGATTTACCGGTATTTCCTCCGGCAAGTTGCAGGTTTAATGTTCCGTTTGTTACCGGGTTAGGATATAACAGCACAACCGGTTCGTTTTTGGCCGACGCTACCAACACCACTTTTGAATAACTGGATTTTCCATCCACATCATTCATCTTCAACCGGTAGTACAATGGCATTTTAGCATTTAAAACAATGCTTTCATTATCAAGGTAAGAATACTGTTGTACCTGGCTACCATTTGTAGCAACTGTCGTTTGAATTGTACTATAGGTGCTACCATCTGCTGAACGTTGCAACTCAAAGTTTTTTACACCTTTTTCGTTCGTCGTTGTCCAGTTAAGTAAAGCACCATTTGTACCTCTTTTACCTGTAAAAGATAACAGATCTAATGGCAGTGGTATGCTTACATTGGTGTATACATAATATTCACCGGCATTTAAGGTAATGCTTTGAGCTGCACCAGTAGCGGTAATTGTGCTACCCGTTAAATAGCTGTACCAGGTACCAGCGGCAGGGAAAGTAACAACGCTGCTTTGTGCACCTACATCAAAATTACCTACAATCATCAGGTTCAAGGAAGGCCCGATAATTTTAATCCATTTTAAAGCACTGGTTAGGTCCCAGGTAATATTGCTACTGGTAAAGGTGCCAAAGTAGGCTGGATTATTACGCAACTTCGTAAGGTTAGCATATACATCATACAAAGCCCTGCGGTTTGCATTTTGGTAATAATCCCAGCGAATAGGTTTGGGGCTTAGGCGGCAATTGTTGTTATAGGTACCATCTTCACAACGGTTAATTCCAAAGTCGTAGCCTAACTCGCCAAACTGCCAGATAAGTTTTGGCCCTGGTACCGGTAATAAAAACGCCGCTACCATTTCCTGCCGTTTCAAAGCAGTATTTACATTGGTAATATCGTACGTTCCGTATTGGTTGCCTTCATTCAGGTTGCGGTACATTAAGCGTTCCTCATCGTGGCTTTCTGCATAAGTAAGCAGGGTTGGGTTGGTCCAGGTACGGCTGGTAAATATGCCCCAGTTGAAATCAGATTGGGCTAAATTTCCTCTTGCAGCACCACTATAGTTATAGTTCAGATTGCCCCACAGCAACATTCCGTAGTTAGACAGTTCTTTTTCTTCAGTATTGTCGCAGAAATGTTCCAGCACACAGATACTCCCAGGGCTTACCGCCTGCATCGTATCGTAAATACGTTTTAAGATAGCGATACGACTGGCATCATATGCCTGCGAAGCGGCATCGTTAGTAGCAACACGCTGAGAAAATCCTTTTGTGAAATCCCAACGGAACCCATCAATGTGATAATTGGTAAGCCAATGGCGGATTACTTTAGATACATAATCTTTAGTAGGCTGTGCTTCGTGGTTAAAATCGTACCCAAACGTTAGCCAGCTGTGTGGTGCTACCGGATTGAACCAAGGGTTGTTAGCAGCAGGTTGGTTGGCGCTACTGTTGAAGTACATCTGCACCATTGGGCTTTGGCCATAAGCATGGTTCATTACCATATCCATAATGATTGCCATTCCTTTAGCATGAGCACTATCTATAAATCGACGCAGATCATTTTCTGGTCCATAGTATTTATCCGGCGCTAAAAAGAAGGATGGATTGTAGCCCCAGCCACTATTGCCTTCAAATTCATTGAAAGGCATTACATGAATGGAATTGATGCCTAATCTTTTCAGGTAGCTAAGTGTATCAGTAAGTGTTTTCCAGTCGTGCCGGGCCACAAAGTCTCTTACCAACAATTCATACATGATCAGGTTTCGCTTGTCGGGCCGGGTAAAGGTTGTGTTCGACCAGGTATACTGTGGTTTTGCAGTTTGCAATACGCTAACTATACCAGTAGTAAGTCCTGTAGGGTATGGTTTAAGATTGGGGTAAGTGGTTGAAGTAATAGATGGATCATTTGCCTGATCTAATACTTTTTCAGCATTGTAGTCTGCCACTTTCAGTGTTCCATCAATCAGGTATTGATAAGCGTATTCTGTTCCGGGCGTAAGGCCGGTTAGTTCCAGCCAATAGCGGTTCCCGTCTGGTGTCCGCTTCATTTGATAGGCAGTAGCTTGTTGCCAGTTATTGAAATCGCCTAAAACATAAATTCCACTCTTATTTGGAGCAAATAATACCAAGGTAGCTTTCGTAGCATCACTACTATAGTTAATACCATCTGTAACACCTGCAGGCAATGGAGCGGTCACCGTACTGGCATTTACAAAGAAATCAATTGTATCTCTTTTAAAAGTACCACTATTCTCTGCCTCTGCTATAATACGTTGCGTGCCACCTGCGGAAATTGTAGCTATAGCACTGGTTGTAGTGCCAAAAACGCTGCTAATCTGTGTTCCATTAAAGTACAATTTCAGGTTTGATGTAATATTACTTTTTGCTTCAGTAAGTATTGTATCACCTACATTTTTAGTGATAGGTTCAATAACCGAAACATAAGTAGGCTGGCGAAAAGGACGTGAAACTTTTGCCTGAAGCCCAGCCTCATAAAATGGAAGATACATATCGCTACCATCTGCATTGCGCTGTATTGCCGTTACTGTATTAGAAGCATTAAAACTATTTCTAAATAGAATAGCTATCTTAATAATGTGCTCGGCAGGGTTTGTAATGCCAAAAAAATCTCTTGCGCTGGAACCAGCTAGCGTGTAAGTCCATTTATTATTTCCAATACTAGTTGCCTGTGCTGCTGCAGTGGTGCTTCCCCATGTAAATCTTACGTATTTCCAGTCGCTGGAAGAAGTACTTAAGTTAGTTATAGCACCGATATGTACGTACACATCGCTGACAGGGGTATAATTTAATAAGCCTTGGTTGCCTTTAGTGGCATCCATAGTAATTACTAGGTTGGCATCTGTTTCTTTCGGAAAATCAGGTGTTGTAGTCAACAACTGCCCTTTTGCAAAGGGGGACAGAAACGAAAATAAGAGAAGAATGGAGTATACTTTTTTCATAGCAAGCCGTAAAATTTATCTTTTTCTACAACCGTTTACAACGCTATTTAACCGTTACTAACAATCGTTAGGCAAAAGTGTGTATTTTTTACACAATAGCAATAAATAAGACGCATTTTATTTTTAGAATAAAAAACTAATTGTATAAAAAGTATAAGTGTTTAGAAATCAATACCAAACCATTTCCGCTTGTTTTCCTCGTACTTCTGAAAATTGAACTTGTACAATTTTCCGGGCCGATGAGGTACATCTGCTTCCATTTCACCTGTATCAATCAGCAAATCCATTGAAAAGAATTTCTTACGGAAGTTGCGCCGATCCATTGTAATACCCAGAATAGCTTCGTAAAGATTTTGTAGTTCCCGCAGCGAAAACTTTTGTGGTAGCAGCTTGAAACCCAACGGATTTTCCTGGATTTTTCTTTGCAGCCAGGTGTAACAGGTATCGATTATTTCCTGATGGTCAAAGGCCATCTCTCCCAGGTTTTTTAAAGTATGCCAGTGTAGTTCGTTTGCAGAAATTTGCAGATGGTGGTGCTGAACATCCAGCAAAGAACAATAGGCAGTAGTTATTACACGGCCTCCCGGATGACGGTCCGGCTTGCTAAAAGTATGAACCTGCTCCAGGTACACATCTCTCATACCAGTGCGTTGATGAAGTACCCGATAGGCTGCAGTGTCCATATCTTCCCCCTGGTTCACAACATCTCCTAATAAAGTCCACTTATTGTCAAACTCTTTCAAATCGCTGCGTATTAGCAGCACTTGCAGTTCATTTTCTTCAAATCCGAATATGGCACAGTCTACCGTTATGGCAGCTTGAGGGTAACTGGAAACCAGAGAAGTTGCATCTTGTGTCAGCACTTCTGTAAACGAAGTTTTTTGCAACGGGAAGCCGTTTACGTTCATAAGCAAAGGCGATATAAGCTATGGCAGCTCTGTATCGGGCGGTAAAAGTATATGAGTTGTATTTGTGTACAAAGTACATTATTGCTACAGCTTATATTGCTCTAAAAAAATAATCAATTTTTTCAGGTCTATTTCGTTTTTGAAGTCAACAGAATTGCTTGTTAAGTACTGTTCTATAGCGGCACTATAATTGGGAAACTCTTTTTCCAAAACTTTTTTTGAAACAGAAATTACATGATCTTCTTGATCTATGAAATAATAGCCAACTTCTTTTTTTAAAGTTATTTTTTCATTTACAACCAGATTAGTATTACGACCACCCAGACTATAACTTGTATATGAACTGGCAGCGCCCCCCTGAACAGGCTGATTGTATGCGCCAATTTTATTGGCGGAAACCATAGATATTGTTTCTTTCCTAACGAGCCTTAAATATTTAAAATTACTGATTAGTTCATAGAATCCTTTATTATAACAAAATGTATCATTATCCACTTTAACCATTTTTATAAGATTTTCATCAGCAATAGATAGTGTATCTCCGTTGGTATTAATAAATTGAATTTCATTTAATAGTCGGTTGTAATTTAAAAGAGCACTAGACTCACGTCTATCCTTAAAATAAACCATTCCAGGTTTAAAATCGATATAGCGGTATATATCATTAGCGGAAACAACATCAGAGATCTTTTGACCAGGATTAACAATAAAATTTTTCTTTTCCTGAGCATATGTCTTGATTGTCAATAAAATTATACATGTTACCGTCAATAGCTTTACAACCCTCTTTTCATTATCCATAACAAATACTTTATTTCTCATTAAATTTTAATAACCGTTATCGCATTGATACAATATGATATTGTAAATGAAAATTAAATAAAACTATTTCAGTATAAAAAAAGCTGTTTCAATTTATGAAACAGCTTTTACATTAAATGAATAAATTTTATCTTGGTCTTAAGTATACTAAAGTATCAACGAAACTACGTTCTGCTCCTGAAGGATATGTCCACCTCATATAAAACGTCTTTGTAGCTGGATCATAACGATTATTATAGGCATTATCAAGTGCAATCATACCATTAGAACTTGTAAGTGCTAATTTGTTATTAGCAATAACTGTTATGATGGGTTCATATCCTGCAGGCAAATTTGAAACAGCACCACCCATTCCCCAAGGCACAGTACCTGTCCATGTTACGCTTGCTGGACCTGATGTAACGAGAGGCCTTTGAAAGGTACCAGTTGGTCCAGTCAACGTTGGGTCACCTCCCCTTGTATGATAACCTCTGATGTTGTAAACTCCATCATACTGATTTTTAACGGCTATTCCTATAACTGCGTTTTGCAAATTACCACTTATAATATAGCCAGATTTATCTATACTGCTAATTGTAAAGCCAATAGCATAATTAGCACCTAAAAAGTTGTTCGACTTAAATCTAATTGATAAAAGTCCAGAGTAAGAACCTTTTGGAATAGTTACTACACCGTTTGCATTTACAATAGTAGTGTTAGCAGCAGGAGCAGGTATATATGGTACAAAGCCCGTCACCGAAACTTGTGTAGCATTATAAGCTGTTACAGCAGCGTCACTTTTTGTAATCGTAACGTTAATATCTTCAGCTGCTGGTTCGTTCGAAGCCAACTGTACCGGAAAAAGTACAATAGTAGTATCATTAGC
>CAXTDG010000251.1:0-6865 GCA_964242675.1 uncultured Chitinophagaceae bacterium | reverse complement strand
GCAGTTAGTTTACCATAACCCATAATTACATCAATCTTGTTTTTCTTCATCAGAAACTGAACGCCCTTGCTCATTTTGTCGGCCACGCCACGGCTGCGTTTTACCACCGCACCAAAGTCCTGCTCCCCAGTGGCATTGATACCATAGGCCTGGCTGTGCTTTATATTTTCGTACACCTGGGCACTTTTTAGCAGGGCCTTCGTGGGGATACAGCCCCAGTTGAGGCACACACCGCCCAGACTTTCTTTTTCGATAATGGCAACTTTTTTACCGAGTTGCGAGGCACGGATAGCCGCTGGGTAACCACCTGGGCCGCTTCCGAGAACAATTACATCGTAAGCCATATTTGTGATTGGGATTTTCTTAAAGTGAAACAGATATTTATAACAAGCTGTGCAGACGAAAGTTGTAGCGGGTTAATGCTGCATGCCTTCTCACATCACAAGCCGGAATTGGCCGCAAAGTAAGACAAACAGAATTATTGTAAAATGAGATAGTTTAAGCCTTTTGTGGATAACCCCAGACCTTAAAATCCGATTAACAGCATAGCATTACATTTGCAGCCATCTCAAAAAACGATCAACCCTTTATGGTTATTCATTTTTACCTGCGGTATCATTCCGTAACAGGTCAAAATTTTTTTATACAAGGCAATATTCCGTCACTGGGAAATGGCAACGCAGCACAGGCCATTGCTATGCAGTGGTACAATAGTGAATGCTGGTATGTAAAAGTAGACACGGGTGATACAGCCCTTACCGCACCGGTTACGTATAGCTACTTTCTGCAAGATGCAGATGGCCTACAAACTAATGAGGCCACTGTGGACCGAGCTTTGGAAATATCCCTTTTAAAAACGCCCGAATTGCAGGTATACGATACCTGGAATTATGGCGGCGAGTTTCAAAATGCTTTTTATACGCAGCCTTTTGCTGAAATATTATTGAAACGTAAGCCCGTAAAAATAAAAGCGACTACAATTAAAAATGCTACGCATACGCTACAGGTAAAATGGCCGCTATTGGGCGAAAACGAAACCCTGATGGTGATTGGCAATACCGAAGCACTCAGCAACTGGGATGCACAAAAACCGGTACTGCTAAGCCCGGATGGCGTTTGGTACAGTGCAAAACTGAACCTGACCGGAGCCAACTTTCCGATAGAATATAAATATGGCACTTGGAACACAAAAGACGGAAAACTGGTACGGCTGGAAGACGGCCCCAACCGCCGCCTGGAAGCGGACACCACGTTACCAACTGTCATTCATGATGGCTTTGCCTGGCTACCCAATGATACTTTCAAAGGAGCTGGAGTAGCCATACCGGTATTTAGCCTACGTACCAGAAATGGTTTTGGCACTGGTGAGTTTAGTGATATTATTACGTTGACCGATTGGGCCAAACAGGTAGGTATGAAGCTGATACAGATACTGCCGGTAAACGATACCACTAGTAGCAACACCTGGCATGACAGTTATCCGTATTCAGCCGTTTCAGTTTTTGCACTACACCCGCTATACATCAACCTCGATAAAGTGGCTGGCAAGGCAGGTGCAGAAATTATTAAGCCCTATAAAAAGAAGCAGAAACAGGTAAATGACCTGCCTTATCTCGATTACGAAACGGTAATGAGTAACAAGCGTAAAGCACTGACTGAGCTGTACGAATTGATGAAAAAGGATTGGCTGGCCGATGCGGAGTATGCTGCTTTCTTTGACCTGAACCGGCATTGGCTGGTACCCTACGCAGCCTTTTGCTATCTGCGGGATGAAAACAAAACGGCTGATTTTACGCAGTGGAAAAAGCTGAGCCAATACAACGAGGCCGAAGCAGAAAGTCTTTTATCGCCCAAAAACAAGGCATACGATAAAGTAGCCATTAACCTTTTTATTCAGTATCATCTGCATCGCCAACTAGTAGAGGCAGTGCAGTACGCTCATAAAAATTGCGTGGTGTTAAAGGGGGATATTGCCATTGGCGTAAACCGCTATAGCTGCGATACCTGGCAAAGTCCTGAATTGTACAATATGGATCAGCAGGCTGGTGCACCGCCGGATGCGTTTGCAGTAAAAGGTCAAAACTGGGGTTTCCCGACCTACAATTGGGAGCGGATGAAAGAAGACGGCTACAAATGGTGGCGGCAACGCTTCAACCAGATGAGCTACTATTTCGATGCTTTCCGCATTGACCATATCTTGGGTTTCTTTCGCATTTGGAGCGTACCTACAGACCAGGTGGAAGGCATTATGGGAAAATTTGTGCCTTGTATACCCGTAAGCCGGGTAGAGTTTGACGAACGAGGAATTTACTTTGATTACAACCGCTACTGCCAGCCTTTCATTAATGATAACGTAGTTAGTGAACTGTTTGGCGAAAAGGCAGATTGGGTGAAAGAAAACTTTCTGATGGCCGGTGGGCAGCAATATTTATTAAAAGAAGAATACAGCACCCAGCGGAAAATAGAACAATGGTTTGCCGGGCAAATGGAGGTTGAGAGCAGTATTAAAAACAAACTGTTCGACTTGGTAAGTAATGTGATTTTATTTGAAGAGCCGGGCAGCAATGGAACGCAGTTTCACTTCCGCTTTTCGATGGAGACCACCATCAACTACCGCAACCTGGATGGCCATACCCAATGGCAACTGAAAGAACTGTACAATAACTACTTCTTTGAGCGGCAGGACGAATTCTGGCGCAAGGAAGCACTGGAAAAACTGCCGGCACTAAAGGCAGCTACCAAAATGCTCGTTTGTGGCGAAGACTTAGGACTGGTGCCTAATTCAGTACCCGGTGTAATGAAAGACCTGGGAATCTTGAGCCTGGAGATTCAGCGGATGCCGGAAGATCCGAAGAAAGTGTGCTTCGACCCGAAAGATGCACCTTACCTGAGCGTAGTAACGCCGAGTACGCATGATATGAGCACCATCCGCGGCTGGTGGGAAGAAGACCGGGAACAGACCCAGAAGTTCTACAATATTGAACTAGGCGATTGGGGCACAGCACCTTACTATTGCGAAGACTGGGTGAACCGCCAGATTATTAACCAGCATGTGTACAGCCCGGCTATGTGGAGCATTTTCCAGATACAGGACCTGATGGGGATGGACGGAAAGCTACGCAAACAAAACCCGCAGGAAGAACGCATCAACCGGCCCGATAATCCTAACCACTACTGGCGTTACCGGATGCACCTTCCTATTGAAGACTTAATGAAAGAGGCTGACTTCACCAATTCGCTGAAAGGACTGTTGCAAGAGGCAGGCAGAAGTTAGCCCTTATAATAAACTTTAGCTCAGGCAGCAACAAAAAATAGTAGTTGCTGCCTGTTTTTTATTTATTGCTATTCTATCTGTTTATACTCTTAAATAAACACCAATTAAGAGAAGATACCATTATACAAAAAGGAGTTGTTTTAAAGGCACCTACACACTACATCAAAAATGTACCTCTTACCTTATGAATGCTTGTAATGTTTAGTAAACCAAAAAATTGTATGTTGGGCGTTTCCTTGTTTTGGCATAAAATTTTGTGAATGAGACCCCATTAAACCTCAACACAATGAAAAAATTTTTTTTGGTAACTAACCTAGCGCTTTTTGCCTGCCTCTTTTTTTTGAATGATGTCAATGCGCAAAAAAGGCGCTCGACCAGTAGCAGTAGTGGATCAACGTACACAACAGCACTAGGCTTAGGTGTTGATTTTGGCGACGGAAGCACCTTAGTAGGTCCCAGCATTAAACACTTTTTCACTGCACATGATGCCGGTAAAGCGGAAGTATTGTTTGGTGACCACACTACTAACCTTTCCTTGTATTATCAATACCATGGTGACATTCCAAATGCAAGTGGCCTTCGCTGGACATTAGGTTTAGGTGGTACACTTGGCTTTTTGAAATATGGTAATTACAACCAGACCGATTTCTATTTCCGGCCTACGGCAGGACTAGACTATAAAATTCCAAACGTACCTCTTCAATTTGAATTTGACTGGCGTCCTGCTATACTGGTAACGCATGGCGGTGATTTTAATGCAGCCCGTTTCGGATTTGGGTTTCGATATTGCTTTTAATATCTCTACATAAAAACAAAAGCTGCCTCTTGGCAGCTTTTGTTTTCTTATACCTGATTGTCAACGACTGTATAGATTATCTATTTTTCATCAGGCATCGTTTATAAGGCTATAAGCGTCTTTTTAATAGAAGGGTTCCGTCGTAAACCTGAAATAGTTTCCCGAAATAAGTTTAAATCATCACTCCCACTTTATGTTCTTTCCAACCAGTAAAATGCTTTTAGCAACCTACAATCCGAAAAGGGGTTGAACAAGTACATACAGAAACCCTAAACCACTGCTTATGAACTTTCAAACTTTTTACAAGGATTATAACTTTTGCAACATAAAAGGCTTGCAGATTCGTTATTGCACCAGCATGTGGCTGCTTTCCTGTTCTATAAGCAGCTTTTAAATCCTCTTATTCTATGCCTTTCAAAAAATATTATTTGAACCGCACTACCTGTGCCATTGGTCTGCTACCTCAACCTAAAATGCTTAACCACAAACTCATTGCTAAACTCTGCTGCCTGCTGTGTGCTTCTTTTTGTTGGGCCACTTCTTATTCTCAAATAGCTGATTTTACTTTTAATACCTCCACCGGTGCATTTTGCGTACCGGCCTCTGTACAGTTCAATGCTACGGCACCCGGTTGACCCGTTGGCTTTATATGGGATTTGGGAAATGGTAATTTAGGTGATGGCCGCAATTATTCCTTTACCTATATTGCCGTTGGATCTTACCCGGTAAAACTAACCGTAGTGTACCAGGATTCGGTACGGGAAGTAAACAAGATCGTTGTAGTAAACCCCGCTGCCAGCGCTACTGCCACACAAGATAAAAACTACATCTGTCGGCCAGGAACCATAACCTTCACTGCTGGTGGCAGTGCAGGCATTGTAAGCTACAACTGGAATTTTGGCGACAATACCACCAGCAATGTAACTACACCCACTACTACCCACAATTACGCAGCTATGGGTAATTATAGTGCCAACGTTTTAATTACAGATGCTAATGGCTGTACGGCTAATGCATCCACCCAAATACGAGTAGCTCCACCAGATATTAATGCCTCCATTTCTCAACGGGATGGCTGTATACCGGCTAATGTTGCTTTCAATTCTTCCGTTAATTTACCTATAGGAGATAACGTTCTTAGCTACGCCTGGAATTTTGGAAATGGGGTAGCCACTACCACCACTCCTTCTACCAATCATGTTTATAATAGCACGGGGTCATTCATTCCGTCTTTGGTGATAACCACCACTGGCGGCTGTACCAACACCTATAATTTTGGCAGTATTGCCTTTGGTATACCGCCAATCAACACCGTTTTTTATTTTCAGAAAGACACCATTTGTGCTTCTAACCTACTGGTAATGGTTGGTAAAGCCGATAGTGCCAACCGCTACCATTGGGACTATGGCGATGGCAATGCAACAGATATTACCGACACACTAACAACGCATAAATACGCTTCGCTGGGAAGTAAAACCGTACAGTTAACGCCTTCCTACAATGGCTGTAGCAGTGCAACCCTATCTAAAAATGCTTTGGTAACGGGGGTAATAGCCAGCTACACTTTTACCAATAGCTGTACACAGCGAAATAGCTTTGCCTTCAACAGCACCAGTGTGGGAAATGTAAGTAGCTATCGCTGGGATTTGGGTGATATCAGTACCATGACGAATGTTTCTGCCTTCCAGCACAATTATGCGTTGCCGGGCAGTTATGCCTCCAGCATGATTATTTACGACAGTACTACCGCCTGCGCCGACACTGCCCGCCAAACGGTAAATTATGCTGTGCCTACGCTTACCGCTACCGATACTATTTCCTGCAAGGGAAATAGAGTAACTTTTACCATCAACAGTAATTTTCCCAACCCTGCTTCCCGTTATGAATGGGATATTGTAGGCGATCATTTTGGCCCTATACCCGAAGATGTCATTACCGATTACCGGCCTCGTTATCATGGTGTATTTTACAACCAGGTGGTAATTGACAATGGCCCCGGCTACTGTAAGGATACCATCAGAATGGTAAAACCAGTACGAGTACGAGGCCCGCTAATGGATTTTAGTTTCCCTGGAAATATTTGCACCAACACACCTTTGCAGGTTGTAAATAATACCACGCCTTACTATGCATCCGATACCATTCGGCTGCACTATTGGAATATGGGTATGAGTGCCTCAAACGATACTTCGTTTCAGCCCAAGCCTTACCTGTACAGAAACCAGGGAACGTATAACATCACTTCTTTTGCGGTAGATAAAAATGGTTGCCGGGATAGCCTGACAAAACAAGTTCGGGTGAACAATATTCCGTTTATACAAAGTTTTCCAAAGGTGGATACGGCCTGCCTGGGGCAAACCAGAAGACTGCTTGCTTTCCATAGCGATAGCTTGTATTGGTTGCCTGCGGCCCAGTTTTCCTGCTCCAATTGCGATACCACTTTTGTAACGCCGAATACCACCACCAAATATGTAGCAGTAGCGGTAGATGCTAACGGTTGTATGAATACTGATACTTCGCTGGTAAAAGTGTTTTCACCATTCAGGGCGTCAACTGCTTTTACTGATACCGCTTTTTGCCTGAATGATAGTACCCGGCTGGCTGCCTTTCCGCAGGATAAAAAGATTCAGTGGCAACCGGCTACGGCTTTATCCAGTAGTACGATTTATACTCCCCGGGCCAGTCCAAAACAAACCACACAATACAGAGCTGTACTTGTTGATTCGGCTAATTGCTTCAGCGATTCAGTTGATGTAAAAGTCACCGTCATTCAGCCGCCTACGGTTGATGCTGGC
>CAXTDG010000250.1:0-6865 GCA_964242675.1 uncultured Chitinophagaceae bacterium | reverse complement strand
GGTCGCATTAGTTTCGATCCTGCTGCTGGTTTTTACAAAGTGTACATCTGGCCCGGGTGCAACCGATTTTGCGTTACCATGGGCATTGTCTCTGCTAGTTTAATTGTGTACATCGCCTCCGTTTTCCTCATTGGCGAAGCAAAAGACGAAAGTGAACGCCAGAAATATAGCCGCTTAGGTAAGCGTTCGATGCTGATTACGATGCTTACCGGCCTGCTGGTATTTGCAATGGCCGAAGTAGAAGGCCACAACCTGCTGCCCCAGTTTTTACAATCGCCGGTAAGCATTACTATGATGACGCTGGCCTCCCTCCTATGCCCGGTCATCTGGTTCTTTCTAAACAAACAAAAGAACAAAACGCTGTACCTGCGGCTGGCTATCGGCGTACAGGTTACCGTTATTATGATTGGCTGGTTTTACATACAATACCCGGTACTAATAAACGTACAAAACGCCGAGCCACTTACCTTTTTCAACACGCAGGCGCCCGAAGCTACTTTTCGCCAGCTTTTAATCGCCTTGCTGGTGGGTTTGGTGCTGGTGGTTCCTGCTTTTGTGTATCTGTTCAAAGTGTTTAAGATTAAAACGAACTGATTTCAAATTGTAATTGCATCTTTTTTCTCAGAAAAGCATTTACACAACTGTGACAGGGTTTCTGAAAATTTATACAAACAGTATTAGCCAGTTATATGGGGTTAACTTAATTGCCACGCCTTTTAAGGCGTGGATGCTGTTTACTCTTCTTATATTGGCTTTAGCCCAATGATTCGAGTATATTCGGCTGAAGCCAATACACTCGAATCATTGTAATCCATGCCTTAAAAGGCGTGGCAATTAAAACTATACTATGTTGTCCAAATATCTATACCGTAGGAAGCTTTTGCACTACTGTAAGAAGTTTTCAAAAATTTACACTGCTGCATGGAACTTTCGGTAGGATTTAATGGAAACAACAATGCCTGCAAACAACTTACAGGCATTGCACAAAAGCTATGTGCGTTTTACCCTACAAACAGGGAAATGATCTTATAAATACCAGCAGCTACTAAAGCACTAATGGGAATGGTAAGAATCCAGGCCCATAACAAATTGATGGTAACGCCCCAGCGTACGGCACTCAGGCGTTTGGTAGCTCCTACCCCTATAATAGAGCCGGTAATGGTGTGCGTTGTGCTTACCGGCACACCCAATGCATGGGTAAAGAACAGGGTAATGGCACCGGCACTTTCGGCAGCTACACCTTCCAGCGGCGTTACTTTAGTAATGCGGGTACCCATGGTTTTTACAATTTTCCAGCCGCCGCTCATGGTACCGAGGCCTATAGCGGTATAGCAGCCAGCTTTTACCCACAGCGGTATATCATGTATTTTCTGTACAATTTTCCCGTCCTTCATTTTGGCTATCCCGTTTTCCATAACGGGCACCATATGTATATGCAGCCAGGCAGGTGCCTGGTCGGCAGGTATATGTTGTATACCTAAATACACCAGAATAGCCGCCGCAATAATGCCCATAACCTTTTGAGCATCATTGGCCCCATGGCCAATGCTAAAGGCAGCACTGCTTACCAGTTGCAGCCGCTTGAACCAGCGGTCGGCCTTGTAGGGATTGGCTTTGCGGCAAATATTGAGGATGATGACGGTGATAATAAAGGCCACGATCATACCAATGATAGGCGCTAAAAAGATGAAGCCGATAGTGGTATAAATCTTTGCCACATCGCCCAGCCCGGCCATACCAGCTTTGGTAATGGCTGCCCCTGCAAAACCACCCATCAGCGTATGCGATGAGGAGGAAGGAATACCAAACCACCAGGTAAATAAGTTCCAGCTAATGGCGGCCAGTAGCCCTGCCAGTATCACCCACAGGTCTATTACCTTTTCGTTCACTATGCTTTTTACGGCATCGGCCACATTCAGGTCGAAGAGCATGGCTGCTACAATATTGAAAAAAGCAGCCCAAACTACTGCCTGAAATGGCGTAAGTACTTTAGTGGAAACGATAGTAGCAATGGAGTTGGCCGCATCATGAAACCCGTTGATGTAATCGAACAGCAGGGCTAAAATGATGATAACTATAAGGAGAGAAAACATAAGTTGAATGTGAAAATGAGCAAATATGAAAATCAGCAAATGAGCATCTGTACAACTTACCCCAAAACAGGAGGCGTGGTTGCACAGCGGTCATTTTCACATTGAGCCATTTGCTAATTTGCTAATCACTAAGCGTACTTTACAATAATGGTTTCAACGACGTTGCCAGCATCTTCGCATTTATCGGTGGCTATTTCCATAATCGGGGAGAGATCTCTTTTCTTAAGTACTTCTTTGGCATCCGGCTCGTTGGCAAACAGCTTTTCGATGCTCATATCGAACACATCATCGGCTTCATTTTCTATATCATTGATGCGTACCAGCGCCTCGGTTATCTTCTTCAGGTCCTTCATGTTCCGCAGGGCATAAATGGCATTCTTTACATGCTGGCTACCAATATGAATCAGGTCAGCCATTTTACGGATGCCATCATCCGGCGCTACATTGTAGAAAATCATTTTTTTAGAACTGCCATGTATGTGGTCGGCAATATCATCCAGCGAAGAAGCCAGGGTATGAATATCCTCCCGGTCGAAAGGGGTGATAAAATTGCGGCCCAGTTCGGTAAAGATGTTGTGAGAAATATTGTCGCACACATGCTCCAGGTTTTCGATGCTATTGGCCAGTTGCGCCCGTTTGTCGTAGTCTTTTTGTGCTACCAGCTCTTTCAATTGAATGCTCATCTCTACCACGTTGTCTACCATTTCTTCAAAGAGATCGTAAAAGAGCTTATTCTTAGGAGTAAAAATATTCAGGATAGAATTCAGCGATGCCATAGTTCTGATTTCGGCAAAAGTAGGGTACTGACTGACGTGCCAACTTTAGTCAGATTAATTAATGATAACTTAATACAGAAATGTGTAGAAAAATGAATGCTGCGGTCCACAGCTTTTTTGTTCATAATTCCTTAACACAGGCATAACCTGTTGATAACATGAGATAAAGTGCTTTGCGGCGAATTCAAACCAACTGCATGTTTCGTAGCTTTTTAAGCGTTTTCTTACTCCTTACAACTACTATTTCCTTTGCTCAAAGCGGTAAAGTTTCCGGGAAAATAACCAATAACAGAAACGAATCGCTTGCAGGCGTTTCTATTAAGATAGCTGGTGCCGCCGGTGGCACCCAAAGCGGTACAGATGGTACCTACACTATAACCTTACCTGCTGGAAAAACAGTAGAACTTACCTTTTCTTATGTAGGCTATCAGCTTAAAAGTATTACCGGTGTACAGGTAAAAGGGGGCGAGGTACTGAACCTGGATGTACTACTGGAAACTGCTTCCAATGCAAGTGCCAATGTAGTAGTTACCGGACAGGCCCGCAGTACAGCTGGTACAGCCCGTGGCGAAAGTGTAAATGCGCTGATTGCTTATCAAAAAAATACTAATACAGTTGCCTCTGTAATATCTGCCGAAGCAGTACGCCGCTCCCCTGACCGTAATACCGGTGAAGTGCTGAAACGTACGCCGGGGGCCAGTTTGCAGGATGGTAAGTTCCTGATTGTTCGTGGCCTGGCTGACCGTTATAATCTGGCCATGCTGAATGGCGTTCCGCTTTCCTCTACCGAGCCGGATCGTAAAACCTTTTCCTTCGATCTGATTCCTGCTCCTATGATTGATAACATCGTTATCAACAAGGCTTTTGTACCGGAGCTTCCTGGTGAATGGGCCGGTGGTTTAATACAGGTAAATACGAAAGATATTCCTGCTAAAAACTATTTTAATATTCAGGTGGGTACGGGCTTTAATACACAAAGTATAGGCAATGATTTTTATACCTATAAAGGTGGGAAAACAGATTTTCTGGGTATAGACGATGGCTTTAGAAAACTACCTGCTCCCTACACTACCAAAAACCAGTTCAACGACGAACATGTAACCAACCAAGCCACAAAAAATGAAGTAGCTAAGAACCTGAAAAATGTATGGTCGGGTACAGAAGCTGCTCTTCCGCTGAATGAGCAATTCCAGGCCAGTGCAGGCTTCAATTCAAAATTTGCCGGCACTAAAAGTTTAGGTGGTGTATTTGCCCTTACCTACAACCGGCAGATGCGTTATAATAAGAATGAGACGGACGATAATGCACTGAATAATACAGGAGGCTACACAAAAACGTACGCTTATAATGACAACCGCTATTCACAGGATGTACTGTGGGGTGCGCTGGGCAATCTTACTTACCAGCTGAATACGAATAACCGGATTAGTGCAAAAGTGCTGTTCAACGTCAATTCAACTAAATACATCATCGACCGGATTGGGTTGGATCGCTCCTCCGGTACTGATAGCGTAAAAGCAACCGAACTGGCTTTCCGGGAAAATATTTTCTTCAACGGACAACTGAGCGGCGATCATAACCTGCTCAACAATAAAGTAAAATTTCACTGGTTTGGTTCTTTTGCTTCTTTAAGCGGTTACCAGCCTGATCAGCGCCGTCTTACCTATACGAAAGACAGTGCTGATGCAACCGGCCCTTACATTGCGCTGATTGCTGATGGCACTTCGCAACTAACCGGTAGCCGTTTGTTTCAAACCCTAAGCGACTACATTTATACTGCTGGTGCAGATGCTACTTATTCTTTCAATTGGTTGGGCAACCGCCAATCAATAAAAACCGGTTACCTTCTACAGGTAAAAGACCGCCTGTTTAATGCAGATTTCTTTTCTACTTCTTTGGCAGAAACAGGTGCCAACCGGTATCTGCGCTTATTAAGCCCCGACAAAATTTTCAGCCCGGAAAACTATGGTGATGGCAAGTTTAACTTCAACCTGATTAAAGGCGATAATTATCGCTACCTGGCGAATACAATTTTGAATGCAGGCTATGTACAACTGGACAACCAGTTTGGTAGTAAGCTGCGGGCAGTATACGGTGTACGGGCCGAAAACTATGACCAGTTGGTAGGTAGCGTGTATGCCAACAACAGCAAGCATGCCTATAGCAAAAAACTTGACTTTTTACCTGGTGTGAATCTTACCTATAAGCTAAACAATAAGACGAATATTCGCCTGGCGGGTTCGCAAACGGTAGTGCGTCCGGAGTTTCGGGAACTGGCTGATTTTACCTTTTACGATTTTGAGTTGAACGGTACTGTAAACGGCAATAAAACACTGAAACGCACCAAAGCTACCAATGCCGAAATCCGCTACGAACTGTATCCGAAAGCAGGTGAGTTATTTACCATCGGCTTCTTTTACAAGTACTTCGAAAATCCTATTGTACAGAAGCTAAATCGCCCCAGTGCTTACTCTTACAATTTCGACAATGCCAACAGTGGCTATACCTACGGGCCGGAACTGGAACTTCGGAAACGACTGGATTTTATTTCTCCTAAACTGACTAACCTGATTTTTCAGGCGAATGTGGCTTACATAAAAAGTAATGCAAAACAAAAAGATCCGGTATCAGGCAAAACACAATTTGATGATCCTTTCCAGGGCCAGTCTAACTACCTGATCAATGCCGGCCTGTGGTACGATTTATCTGACAAAGGCTTCAGTGCCACATTGCTGTACAACCAGATTGGCCGTCGCCTGGCTTTCTATGGCGATCCGCTAAATAATGCCCCCACCATTTGGGAAGGCACCCGCCCTGTTATTGATTTTCAGGTAGCAAAAAAGATAATAAAAAATAAAGCTGAAATACGCATGAACGTATCTGACATCCTGAACAAAACACTTTACTTCTACCAGAATGTAGATAGCAAAGAGGGCTTCGATAAAAATGTAGATGCCGTTCGTTTCAGCCGCAAATACGGGACTACCTTCTCTTTCACCTTCGGTTATTCGCTCTAAATACAAAAACAAAACTCTCTAAGAAATAGAACATGAAAAAGTTACTCATCGTTGCCCTAGTAGGACTAACGTTTATTACAGGCTGTCGTAAAATTGAGATGGACGCACAGACAGTATACATCAATACTGGTGGTGGCACGGGTGGTACCACTACTGGCCAAACCATTACTGTTAGCGGCACCATTACCAAAGATTCAGCTTTTCGTAAAGGCAATACTTACATCCTGAGTGGATTGGTATTTATTGAAAAAGGCGCAACGCTTACTATTGACTCCGGCGTAACGATTAAAGGAGAATATTCCGGATCAAATGTGGCTGCCCTAATCATCAAAAGAGGCGCTAAAATCAATGCCAGAGGAACCGCTTCTAACCCGATCATCTTCACGTCAAACGCACCTAATCCCAAATCAGGCGACTGGGGTGGTGTTGTTATTTGTGGTACAGCTGGTGTAAATGCAGCCTACAATGGTACGCAGGGATTATACCAGGTAGAAGGTGGAATAAACGATGCAACAGGTCGTGGTCTTGCAGGCTCCGGCGATGCTACATACCCTACCCCTAACGATAACGATAATTCTGGTGTACTACAATATGTACGCATTGAATATGCAGGTTACGCTTTTGTGCCAGACAATGAAATCAACAGCCTGACCCTAGCTGCCGTTGGCCGTGGTACTACCATCGACCACATTCAAATTTCGTATGCAAAAGACGATGCCATTGAGTGGTTTGGTGGTACGGTAAACTGCAAATACCTGATTGCTTACAAAACACAGGATGATGATTTCGATACGGATAATGGCTACTCCGGCATGGTACAATTTGGCCTGATAGTACGGGACTCTTCTATTGCCGACATCTCAAAATCAGAAGCTTTTGAAAGCGATAACAACTCAACCGGTAGCACTGCTACGCCACAAACTGCTGCCATGTTCGTTAACTGCACTGTAATTGGCCCCCGTGCTACACTAAGCAATGT
>CAXTDG010000249.1:0-6882 GCA_964242675.1 uncultured Chitinophagaceae bacterium | reverse complement strand
GTTTAATGCTGATGGAACCATTAAGCCGGTAAAACCTACGCATGAAGGCATTCGTCCGGTGAGGGTGAAGTAGCAGAATGCCCATTGTTATCTTTTTATAAGCCTAGTGAAAGTGGCAATGATGCCAGCATACATTTGAAAACAAATTCACTGTACTATTTTCTCCCCTTAACAAAGTGAGAAAGTACCGCTTCATCCTTTTCCCTCTTTCTATCTTTGAAACAATAAAGACGGATTAGTCTTTTACCTGATAATGAAAAAAAGATTGCTTCCCCTTGCATTGCTGTCCGTTTTGGCGGTACATGCACAACAAAAAGATTATTCCATACAGGCGGTAGATTTTACTAAAGTGAAACTCACTGACCACTTTTGGGCACCCCGTATCGAAATCAATCGTACTGTAACCATCCCGGCTTCTTTTGAGCGTTGCGAAAGCACGGGCCGGGTAAAGAACTTCGAGATGGCAGCGGCTAAAAGCGGTAAGTTCTGTACCACCTTTCCTTTTGACGATACTGATATCTACAAAACACTGGAAGGCGCTTCTTTTTCTTTAAGTGTTCATCCCGATGCCAGACTGATGGCCTATTGCGATACACTCATCCGCAAAATTGCAGCCGCACAGGAACCCGATGGCTACCTGTACACAGCCCGCACCATCGACCCGGAACATCCGCATAGCTGGGCAGGCAAGGCCCGCTGGGAAAAAGAACGGGAACTAAGCCACGAACTGTACAATGCCGGACATTTATACGAAGCCGCCGCCGCCCATTACTATGCTACCGGTAAAAAAACTTTGCTCAACATAGCCCTCAAAAATGCCGACCTGGTTTGTTCGGTTTTTGGCACCGGTAAGCAAGCCGTTGCCCCCGGCCACGAGATAGTAGAAATGGGCCTGGTAAAACTGTACCGCATTACCGGCAAACCAGAATACCTGGCCACCGCTAAATTCTTCATCGACCAGCGGGGCCACTATACCGGCTACGATGCTAAGAGCAAAGACATGTGGAAGAACGGTGCTTACTGGCAGGATAACGTACCCGTTACCAGCCAAACGGAAGCCGAAGGCCATGCCGTTCGGGCCGGGTACCTGTACAGCGGCATGGCCGATGTAGCCGCTCTTACAGGCGATGCTGCTTACCTGAAAGCCATTGATAGCATCTGGCAAAATGTGGTTTCCAAAAAACTGTATGTGCAAGGTAGCGTGGGGGCTGTGCCGGGTGGCGAGGCCTTCGGTGCTAATTACGAACTGCCCAATACCACTGCTTACAACGAAACCTGCGCCGCTATTGCAAATGTGTACTGGAACTATCGCATGTTTTTGCTGCACGGCGATGCCAAGTATTTTGATGTGCTGGAAAAAACCTTGTACAATGGTCTCATTTCCGGCGAAGGGCTGGATGGCAAATCTTTCTTTTATAGCAACGCTATGCAGGTGAAAAATGGTACGACTTACAGCCAACTGGAGCCTGCCCGCAGTGGCTGGTTCGAGTGTAGCTGTTGCCCTACCAATTTGGCCCGTTTGCTGCCTTCTGTACCGGGTTATGTGTATGCTAAAACCGCCGATGCACTGTACGTAAATATGTTTGTAAACGGCGATGCCGATATGCTGGTAGGCAAAACGCCTGTTACCATTCAGCAGCGTAACAACTACCCCTGGGACGGTGCATTACAGTTTGCCGTATCGCCACAAAAAGCTACCGCCTTCAACCTGAAACTGCGGTTACCGGGCTGGGCCCAAAATGAAGTGGTTCCTTCTTCGCTGTATTCTTTTACCAATAAATTGCCCGACAGCGTTATCATCAAAGTAAACGGGCAACCGGTTTCTTACCCCACCGAAAAAGGCTACGCCATACTGAATCGCTCCTGGAAAAAAGGGGACGTGGTAACAATGGATCTACCTATGCCAGTGCGTAAAATAGAATCGGCCAACCAGGTGAAGAACGATGTAGGCCGGGTGGCCCTGCAACGTGGCCCATTGGTATATTGTGCTGAGTGGGCCGACAATAGTGGACGGGCTACCAACATCATCATACCTGCCAATTCCGCTTTTACCGCTACTTACCGCCCCGATTTGCTCAATGGCCTCACTACCATTTCGGCTCGACTGCCGGTAGTGGAAATTGATACGGCTAAGAATGACATCCATACCGAAACCAAACCTGTTACTGCCATTCCGTATTACGCCTGGGCCAACCGGGGCAAAGGCGAAATGACCGTTTGGTTTCCTTCGCAGGTAAAAGATGTAGAATTTATTACCGCTGAGAGCAAAAAGGAAATTCAGGGCAAATAGACATTAAGCTGTCTGCTACCTTTTAAAAGTTTGAAAACTTCTAAAACTTTACAAGCAATACCTGTAGCAAACGGAAACAGAGTGATGCAACGGCAAATCAAACAGCTGTATAGCGCAATTTTTTCAACGGGCAATTCTCCATGGATTCCCGTTTCTGTCAAATAAAAAAGCAGTTATGAAACCCTCTTCATAACTGCTTTTTTATTAAGTGTCCCCGCATGGGCTCGAACCATGGACCCGCTGATTAAGAGTCAGCTGCTCTACCAACTGAGCTACAGAGACAAAAAGTATAAGAACTAATCTATTTGTGTCCCTGCATGGGCTCGAGCCTTAGAGCATCCCGACTAACTGTCGGGATGCTCTACCAACTGAGCTACAGAGACAAAAACGATAAGAACTTTAGTGTTTGTGTTCCCGTAGGAACCCGAACTCTGAAACTGCTGATTAAGAGTCGGCAGATCCATTAAGTGAGGTACGGAAACCGGTGGAACGGCGGCAAATGTAATGGTGGTTTACAAAACGGAATACAAAAAATTTAGGAGGCAAACCGGCTGCTCACTACCAATTCTTTACTGCCTGCTGTGTAGGTATAAAATCCTTCGCCGGTTTTAGCGCCCAGCTTTCCGGCGGTCACCATATTTACCAGCAAAGGGCAGGGGGCATACTTGGGGTTGCCAAAGCCATCCTGCAATACTTTTAAAATGCTCAGGCATACATCCAGGCCTATGAAATCGGCTAGCTGTAATGGCCCCATGGGGTGGGCCATGCCCAACTTCATAATAGTATCAATTTCGGCTACGCCAGCTACCCCTTCGTACAGGCTATAAATGGCTTCGTTTATCATGGGCATCAGGATGCGATTGGCTACAAAGCCGGGGTAATCGTTGGCTACGCAGGGCACTTTGCCCAACTGCTGGCTCAGGCTTACAATGGTATCAGTTACTGTTTGTGAAGTAGCATATCCATTGATGATTTCTACCAGCTTCATCACCGGTACGGGGTTCATAAAGTGCATTCCAATCACTTTATCTGGCCGGGTAGTGGTAGCCGCTATTTTGGTGATGCTGATAGAAGAAGTATTGGTTGCCAGAATGCAATGAGGCGGGGCTTCTTCGCTGAGTTGTTTGAAAATGTTCAGCTTAATAGCTACGTTTTCAGTAGCGGCTTCTATTACCAGGTCGGCGGTAGCAATACCGGCATTGAGAGAAGTATGCGTTTGCAACAGGCCCAAGGTAGTTTCTTTGGCAGCGGCATCCAAGGCACCCTTGCTTATTTGCCGGTCGAGGTTTTTAGCAATGGTAGCCAGTGCTTTATCTAGCTGTGACTGGCTTACATCTATAAGCGTAGTAGCAAACCCCGCCTGGGCAAATACATGGGCAATGCCGTTGCCCATAGTGCCGGCACCTATAACTGCTATGTTTTTCATATCGTTTCAAGCTTTTGGGGCGAAAATAGAGAACAGAAGTCAGAGATCAGAAGTCAGTAGGAGAACCGTAGCATTTCATAGGCTACGATTGTAATTCAATGTCGTTTAATTAAAAAAAGAGGCTATGGTGTTCTTCACTGAACCCCGTACGCTTAATTGCCACGCCTTTTAAGGCGTGGATAAAATTTCATTCCTGTATTGGCTTTAGCCCATTTACATCCTATCTATTCGGCTAAAGCCTATACAATTTTCTGACTTCATCCACGCCTTAAAAAGCGTGGCAATTAACTATTTCCCCATTGGATTTTAAACCGTGGGAACAGGAGGCAGAAGAAATAAGGAACCAGGGGTCATGAAAGAATGAAAGCTGCACCTTGGAATGCTGAACAGAAATACTACTGCCGAAGGGCTGCCGGATGTGCAAGGCTTGGCTCCGGCCAATACGCTATTCGCATTTTTGAGATTTACGGCCGGGGCCGAACGCAGTGAGCCCGGAACAGCCGGAACAAAAGCTTGTCATAGCTTTTAAAAGCTCACTGCCCCAACTGGCTCTTCTGTATTTACTCCTCTGGCAGTAGTTTGGCAATATCATCAGCATACCGCTCATTAATCATAAAATGGCTGGCAGGTATAACGGTAACCTGCACCCACTTAGGGTTTTGTTTCTGAAAGGTATTACCCGATTTCCAGTGTACAACGGAATCGGTTTGGCCAAACAGCATCCGCATGTGTACCCGGTGCTTTGCCAGCAGCTTTTGAATAATACGCAGGTTGGGCCGAAAGGTGCTGAGGCTGGTCCAGCGGTTGTACAGTTCCATACGAACGTGTTCATTTTGCAGAAAATAACTAACCACGTTGGTGAGGCTTTTAGGAGCCAGCCGATACTTTGCCGTAGCATCTACCACCCGCTGAAACCAGCCGGGTTTGTTCATGGTGTGCTGAAACAGGCGTTCGCCGGCTTTGGTGGCGGTGGCTAGTTTGTACCAGGGGTTGAAGCGAATACCATCCGGCGCTATAAGCGCCAGGCTTTTTACCAGTTGCGGGTACTGCTGAAAATACGCCATGGCAATGCGGCCCCCCATACTATAACCCAGCAATTGAACAGATTTATCGCTATTGGCTTGTGTCTGTAGCTGCGTAATGACTGCGTGTAAATCTTTTACGGTAAAGGGGCGGCCTTCTTTCCATTCGGTAAAACCATGGTAGGGCAGATCGAGGGCCAGCACGGTAAACCGATGCTGCAACCGGCGGATAAGAAAATCGAACTTACGGGTGTTGTGGTTATAACCATGTAGCAGCACCAACAGCGGGCCACTGCCCTGCAGGTGGTAGTGAATACGGGATTGATGATAAGGGAGATAGGCTTCCAAAAAAGTTGATTTCGTTCTTATAACAAAAAAACGCCTTGCCGGGTTGTGTAAACAAACCACTTTGCAAGGCGTGTTGCGGACAAATGTAATGGCTATTAGGAAGCCAGCCCTTTGCCCAGTATTTCCTCGGCATGTGCCTTCGTATCAGGCTTGTCCAATATTTTTTCAATAGACCCTTTTTCGTCAATCAAAAAAGTGGTGCGGTTTACACCCATATAGTCTTTACCCATAAACTTCTTTGGCCCCCATACATCGTAAGCATCCGCAATGCTGTGATCTTCATCAGCCACCAGTCGAAAGGGTAGTTCGTATTTGGTTTCAAACTTTTTATGGCTCTTTACCGAATCGGGGCTTACGCCCAGCACTACATAACCAGCGGCTTGCAGGTCGCTATGATTATCCCGCAGGTTGCAGGCTTGGGCAGTGCAGCCGGGGGTATCGTCTTTTGGGTAAAAATATAAAGCCACTTTTTTGCCTTTAAAATCTTCCAGGCTAATGGGGTGTCCATCCTGATCGAGGCTATAAAATCCTGGCGCCAGATCGCCTATTGTAAGTTTTGACATACGCTGTGTTCCCAACTGTTTTTTTGCAGCGGGGCTATGCTATAAGCAAAATTTTTGCCGCTCTCGGCATGGTTTTCAATTTGCCTGTAAGTACGGTTACCATTACTGAAGATGGATGAACGTCAGTAATAGGTAATAGGGTGCTGATTGCAACCTCTTATTGACCACCCTTTTTTCTACCTTATTGTTGAATATAAATTATTGAGAATGAAAAGAATTTTCCTTGCTTTTGTTATTAATATAGGACTGGTTGCAATAGCTACTGCTCAACACAAAGGCCACACCATGCCGGTAAAAGATACCGGTATGCAGATGATGAAAATGGATGACATGAGCATGGATATGCAGCACAATATGCCCGGTATGGACAGTATGCACCATGGCATGATGCCAAACATGAGCCATGCCTTTAGCCGCAACCTACCTATGAGCCGCAATGGTAGCGGTACCGGCTGGCTGCCCGATGCCTCACCCATGTACGGTGTAATGTATCATAGCAAAAAGTGGATGTATATGTTGCACGGCAACCTGTTTGTACGCTACAACAGCCAGGATTTTACCAACAAGGGCAGCCGGGGTGCCAGCAAGTGGGATGCTCCGGATTGGGTAATGTTTATGGGCCAGCGTACGGTGGGCAGCAAAGGGTTGTTTCGGTTTAATACCATGTTTAGTACCGATGCCATTATAGCCAATAACGGCTACCCACTCTTATTTCAAACCGGTGAAAGCTACAAAGGCAAACCACTGATTGACCGCCAGCATCCGCATGATTTATTTTCTGAGTTATCCGTTTCGTATACGCAAATGCTATCTAAAAAGGTAGATGTATTTGCCTACTTCGGCTACCCCGGCGAACCTACGACTGGGCCGGTCGCTTTTATGCACCGTCCATCGGCGCTGTACAACCCCGATGCACCACTAAGCCATCACTGGAGCGATGCTACCCACATTACGTTTGGTGTAGCTACCTTGGGCATTCGGGTGGGCAACTTTAAGCTGGATGGTTCATCCTTTACCGGTCGGGAGCCGAATGAAAAGCGATTTGACTTTGATAAACCCCGGTTCAATTCGTGGAGTGGCAGGCTGTCGTACAATCCTTCTACAAACTGGGCCTTGCAGGTATCTCATGCCTACATTAAAAGCCCGGAAGAGCTGCACCCCAATGAGGACGTAAACTGTACTACTGCATCCGCTATTTACTCCAAACAACTGGCAAAAGATGGCTGGGTAAAT
>CAXTDG010000248.1:0-6897 GCA_964242675.1 uncultured Chitinophagaceae bacterium | reverse complement strand
TTTACGTAAGCACCCGCTTCTGATGCCAGAAAAACAACCGGTCCTTTAAAATCTGCGGGTTCGCCCCAGCGGCCCGCCGGAATGCGGCTCAGAATCGCCTGGCTCCGCTCTGCATCGGCACGTAATGCTTCTGTATTGTTGGTAGCAATATAGCCCGGGGCTATACCGTTTACGTTTACACCTTTTGATGCCCATTCATTGGCAAAAGCTTTCACCAGCCCGGCTACAGCACTTTTACTGGCAGTATATCCCGGTACATTAATACCACCCTGAAAGCTAAGCAGGGAACAGGTAAAAATGATTTTGCCATTTCCTTTTTCTATCATGTCTTTACCAACCTCTCTGGTAATAATAAATTGTGCATTCAGGTTTACAGCTATTACTTTATCCCACCACTCATCCGGGTGTTCTGCCACAGGCTTGCGCAACATCATACCGGCATTATTAATCAGTATATCCAACTGCTTGTGGTTTTGCAAAAAGCTGCTGGTAAACTGTTTTACGGAAGCAAGATTGGCCAGGTTCAGCAAGCCAATCTCCAATGTTCCGGTGCCGCCTTGTTCCTTCAAGGTAGTCATTGCCTGCATGGCATATTCTTCATTTCTGCAAGCCAGTATTACATGGGCACCTTTTTCGTAAAAGGCCAGGGCTGTTTCGTAGCCAATACCAGTGTTAGCACCGGTTACCATTACTGTTTTGCCGCTTTGGTCGGGCATATTTTCTTTAGTCCACATCATTCAATTATTTTATGTGGCAAAGTTCCTCCGCCGTTTATTGGTAGTGCTACAAATATGAAAGGATAAACTACGAAAATCAATCTATAGCTGCTGCTTTTCTAAAGCTATTAGCTGTAACGCCAGCGCTACTTCTAAAGAAGCTGGAAAAGTGATTGGGTTCTGTAAATCCAAGGCTCCAGGCAATTTCATTTACCGTCCAGTTGGTTGTTTTTAGCAAGGCTTTAGCCTCTTGTAGCATTCTTGCTTTTATTAGCTGAGAGGTAGTTTGCCCGGTAATTTCTTTTAATATTTTGTTCAGGTGGTTTACATGCACATTCAGGTGTTGGGCAAAGGCCGATGGCGTAGTTAGTTGCATTACCTGGTTGCTCTGTTCAATAGGAAATTGTCGCTCCAGCAGTTCTGCAAACAAGCCTGCCATTCGCTCTGCTGCATTAGGCCCGGTAGCAGGTGTGCCAACGGCTGGTTGCATTTTTTGTGCAGCATGCACTACTTCCATTATCATGTGGCGGATGTAGTCAAACTTATACTGATAAGTACTGCTCAATTCATTGAAAATATTGAGAAAGAACGTTTCGTATTGCGCCGCTTCTGTTTCCGTAAGCGGAATAATAGCGCTGTTGGAATTTTGAAAAACAGGATAGCTTTTGATGGGTGTAAACCGGTCGAAAAAAGCTTCTGTAAATACGCAAACAAAGCCGCTCTGCTCACCCATTTTTTCCCAGTGAAAAGGAATCATAGGGTTAGTAAAAACCAGCACACTGCCGTTGATCTCCATGGTTTGATCGGCGTAGTGAATTTTACTATGCCCTTTCACCAGGCTGATTTTAAAAAAGCTGCGGCGGCTATAAGAAATTGCTTTTTTATTGGGTGTAGACAGGCCATCAATTCTAAACACATTGAAATGCCCAATGGCCGTAGGATCCGTTTCCAGTGCCTGCGTTAGTAATTTATAAAAATCAGGAAGTGCAATAATGGACGACATGTTTCAAAAGTACAGAAATCAAATTGGCAGTAGCACCCCACAGCCGTTTGAAAATATTCTCTTGATACAACTTTTTATTGCCTTAAGATACTGGTACTATTATCTCCAACGCCTCTTTTACAATACAAGCTTTTACCTCATTTACCTTTCCCAGGTACTCACCATCTACCTGAAAATGGGCTTTCTTTTTCGATGAAATCTGTACATCACCGGTTTGGTACACTTCTGTTTTAGTAGGGTTGTAGGGCTGATGTGTAACAACCATTTTAAAAATTTCGGTAAACGAAATTTTACGCACTACAATCACCTCAAACAATTCATCTTCCAGCGATCCATCCGGGTTAATAAGGGCACCAGTTCCATACATGGTAGCATTGGCAATTACAATCATGGCGGCGCTTTTTTGTTTCGTTTCGCCATCTACTTTTATTTGTACCTGCATGCGGTCGTGGCTGCGTAGGGCAGACCAGGCAGCCTTTACATAGCCCCACATACCACGGGCATTATAGGTATCGAACTTTTTAATTACAAAGGCATTGAAACCCATATCTGCCAGGTGAATACACAACTCATCGTTTACCTGTGTAAGATGAATTTTTTTGGCAACGCCTTGTACTGCATTACTCAATGCCTTTTCTGTATCAACTGGTATTTTCAGTTCTTTAGCCATTCCATTGGCCGAACCTGCTGGTAAAATACCTAATGGAATATGGACTTTCATACAGCACTCCGCTACCAGCTTCACCGTACCATCGCCGCCTACTGCTATTACACGGTCAGGCTTTGTGTTAGCTACCTGCTTTTCTATATCTTCTGTGCAGCAGTCGTCCGGCAAATCAAATAGCGCTGCCATGTGGTGAGATGCTGCAAAATAATTTCGGATTAATGTTTGCCAATTCTTATCGTCTTTGCCTGAACCTTTATTGATTACAAACAGTAGCTTAAGTGCTTTGTCATCTTGCATAAAGAGGGTAGTGGTTGAGCATAAAACAGGAATGGAATTTATTATGAGTACTAACTTATCTGTAAAAATATATCATGGGTATGGGCATACAGAAAATCTGATAATGCTTGGCCATGTGCTAAAGGGAAATAACAAAGCGACAGACGAGTATACAAACGGCGTGCTACCTAATATGCTACGGCTGCTGCGATTGTTTTTTGTAAAACCAGTACCCGGCGCAAAATTAAAACTCAGCAGGCCGGGCCAAACCTTATACACCACTACCGAAAAAGATGGGTTTTTTAAATTTGAATGGCAAGAAAAAGAAAGTATGCCTGCCGGATGGCATGATGTATATGTTGATTGTGTGGATGAACAGGATGCTGTATTGGCAAGTGGCAAAGGCAGCTTGTTTGTGCCACACATTACGCAGTATGCTTTTGTATCGGATATTGATGATACGGTGCTGGTTTCTTATTCTTCTACTATCTTAAAACGGCTTACAACATTACTGTTCAAAAACCCGCATACCCGAACTGCCTTCCCTGATGTGGCAGCACATTACCGACAACTGGCATTTGCACATACCGAGGAAGATGTACCAAATCCATTCTATTATGTTTCCAGTAGCGAATGGAATTTGTACAATGACCTGGTAGCATTCTTTCGCTACAATCATTTGCCAGAGGGCGTGTTTTTGCTAAATGGAATAAAGCGTTGGTACCAGTTTGTAAAAACCGGAAAAACAACGCATGAAGGCAAGCTGCTACGCACTGTGCGGATTATGGAAGCTTTCCCCCATCAGCAGTTTGTGCTAATGGGCGATAATTCGCAGAAAGATCCGCTGATTTATGAAGCGGTTGCAAAAAAATACCCGGATAGAATCTACGCTGTGTACATACGAAATGTATATGGCAAAAAGGAAGCAGCTACTAAAGAAATACTGCAAAACATAGAGGCTTTAAACGTACATACTTGTTTTTATAATCATAGCTCGGAAGCTATTGAGCACTCAAAAAGTATTGGGTTAATTATAAAATAAAAACTGCCGGTAACTTTTACCGGCAGTTTTATAAGTACGTAAACAAAAAGTATTTATATCATACTACTGTTCCTTTGATCATTGTTACGCTCTACGGATAATGGGCCATTGCCTTCTATCATAAAGAAAACCAGCGCAACCAGTACGCATACTGATAACCAGAACTCAGAGTAAAGACCGGCAATTTTTGCGGGCAGGTTTACATAAAAGATAGCAATCAGCAATATCGGTATTTGTACCAGGCAAGCCAGCCTTGTAGTAGTACCCAATGCTATCAGCAACCCTCCAATTATATGTACTACAATTATAGTGTGGGCAGCCAGGCTTATGGCAAATGACTGTACTATAGGTGTTTGAATCATGAGTTCGGTGAAGGCACCAAGATGCAGGGCAAACTGAATGCCCTTCCAGCAAAGAAGAATGCCTAAAGTGATTCTGAAAAAATCTAACCAAAGCGGATGGTGCGTATCGCCCCATTTCTGAATTTTAGCAAGCGTTTCCATGGCAAGAATATTTTAGTGAATTAGCAAATCGTACTTGAAAGGTAGGAAAAATATATTAGCATCTTCTTTTTTATAAGACAAGGGTAATGTTAATAGCGACGAACAACTACTGCGTATAAATGAAAAAAGGGAACTGCTTTTAAAGCAGTTCCCTTTTTTCGTAGAAGATTCAAAATTCCGGACTATTCTTTAATAATCGTTTTTCTGATTGTTTCATCTTTTGTTTCAATCACCATTGAGTAGTGACCTGCCGGAAGCTGATTCACCATCAAAGTGGTGCTAATGGCTGCCGGGTTATTGCTCATTACCAACTGGCCTGCAGCATTGTACAGTTTTATCTGGTTGATGACCGACTTTGCCTGCACCTTCACAAATGAAGTAGCCGGGTTAGGCGCTACTATAACATTGTTAGGTTTGGCTATGCGTACCAGTTCTGTTTTGCTGTAGGAGTAGCGGCCGTCTTTATCTACCTGCTTAATGCGGTAGTAGTTAATACCTGCAATCGGGAATGGGTGAAGTTGGTCATAGGTTTTTTCGGCAGCAAAACGGGTAGTAGCCGGTAGTGTGTACAGCTTGGTAAACTGGCTACCATCTGCACTGTATTCTACCTCGTAGTGGTCGGCATCTATTTCATTAGCCACTTTCCATTGTAGTGCGGCTTGTCCACCTTTTTCTACGGCGGTAAAACCTAACCAGGTTACTGGCAGTATTACATTGCTGCAGGTGCTTAGCGATACGTTTAAATTGTAATTATAGGTAGTAGTTATTGCTGGGTTGATATCGTGTACTACAATGGTAAAGGCCTGCCCGGCAGCTACGTTGAAGCTAAACGATTGGCCGTTTCCGGAAAGTCCCTGGTCAGCTAAAAAGTTAGTATTGGGGTTAGTAGGTACAAAGCCACTATTGTTATAGGCTACAGCATATAGAAGCGTACCATTGGCAGATGTAAGCGTACTGGTAACACATTGTGCATTCGTAGAAGTATTTACAAACCTATAAGCATCATACCGGCGGGCACCCACAGTAGTGGTAAGGCCAGGTGCTGCTTTTGCAGTGGCGCAGGATGATACAACACCTGTACGGGCAATGCGGCCGGTTTGCGTACCCGTACTGGAAGTAAAGAAGGTGGTACTGGCAACGGGTGTTCCCAGGTTAGCAGTAATTGCTGAGCCTGGCTGACCACCTACTCGTACCACCAGTGGAATGCTTTGTGGGCTAAGACCACCTGTGAAACTGATATTCAGCACAAAATTAATTTCAGTACCACAAGGCACATTGTTGCCAATTACAAAAGTGAATGGAGCACCGATGTTATCCTTGTTGGTACCAGGTGTTATGTTACCAAAAATACAGGCCGGTGTAGAAATACCGATATTGTCGGTGTTAGTAGTGAGGGCGGCAGATACTGCTGAAGCTGTTATCTGCGATGTGTTTCTGAGGGTCACCAGCAGCTTGATTGCTTCGCCGGGGTCAGCAGCACCATTGCCATTATTCTGAATACCTTCTACCGGTGTAAAAGATACCAGGCTTACATCGGCCCGCAACGTTGGGGCCAGCGATTGCATAGCCTGTGCAGTTTGTACAATACCAAATCCGCTTACATTATCATATCCGGCTGTTTCTATATCCAGTGCGGTGGAGGTAAGCAACGTACGCATTTGCGCCGGTGTAATAGATGGACGGGCACTTTTGATAAGTGCTGCTATAGCTCCGGCATGTGGAGCCGCCGCCGATGTTCCGTAAAAGGGATTCAGACCACTGGTGGTTGGCAGGGTAGTAGCAACACCATCTGCAGCTGTTATATCGGGCTTGCTGCGTACGGTGCCACCGTTAGTGGAGAACAGTACGTTGCCTGGTGTTATCGGGTCACCATCCGGAGTATAAAATATGCGACGCAACCCGTCAGAAGTGAAAGTTTCTACCTGGTTGGTTGAGGTAAACACACCTGGGAAAGGGCCTGCTGGTGTAGGACTGGAAAAAGGTGCAGCAGCGGGTGTAGCGGCAACACTATAAGCTGCTACTACTGCAGAGTGCCCGTGGGTTTGTCCGGCGGTAAAATTGGTAAGCCGCCCTCTGAAGGTATTTAAACAAAATGCCCGTACGGCTGCTCCTGCTTTTTTGAATATGACTAACCTGTCTCCAGCTACTAAAGCAGGAACGTTAACTGCTTCAAAAGCATAATCACCTCCAACACCATCCTGTACATCAGTTGAAGATGCCTTTACGGCACCGGTAGAACTTACCAGAAACAAGTCATAATCGTTGGTAGCATTGTAGTAAGAGTCGGACCAGATGAGGCTATATACATTGCCCGCTGCTGTAATAATATCACCGTTAACAGGCGTAGTAACAGTGCCAAAATTATGGACGGTACCTGCTGCCGTAGTACCAGCAAAAGGAAGTGAGCCAACATCATTAAAATCGCCTTCGAACACTCCGGCAGTACTTTTACTTACATTGCCCTCGTTACCGGCAGACGAAAAATATAAAGCCCCTGCTGCAGTAACAGTAGCTACAGCCTGTGCTACAATACCATCCTGAAATTGTGGTTCATCATAATAAAAGATGTCATCAATAATTACATCGCAATCGTAGGTATTGCGAAGTGCTGTAATATTTGAGGCAAATCCTTCTTCGCTGGTAAAGGCCGTAGCAAAGTATAATTGTGCCTTAGGGGCAAGGTCGTGTAC
>CAXTDG010000247.1:0-6899 GCA_964242675.1 uncultured Chitinophagaceae bacterium | reverse complement strand
GCATAGGCCTAGCATTGAGTTTTACAACCATTGGCACCCAAAACAGGTTGCCTGATTTGTCTTTACTAGCTGTAAATAGCTGCATACCTGGTTTATCATTTTTCATCGGAAAATGAATTTCTACAAGTCCGCCCTTTCGCAGTTTACACATCTCTCCATTCGCACCATACGCTTGAATATTAATCATACCGTTTGTTTCTAACATGCCATCTTTAGTAGCAGTTGATAAGTCGTTGAGCAATATATCTTCCATGTTGTAATGCTCTGTTACCTGCAACCTTACTGGCCCTGCAATAGGCTGTCCAGTAAGTTCGCTTACAAAATCGGATGGATTAATCCTCAACTCAGTGCCCTGCGAAAACCGGACAGTTGTATCGGTCGTTCCGGCAACAATAGCCGTTTCTTTTTTTGGCAGTTTTATATACAGCAGGTTGCATTTTGAAAACTGGACCGGCTTTACTGCCTGCGGTTGAATAGCAATTTCATCTTTAGCCGGCTGTTTTACTGTATACAGCTTGTAAATGCCGGAAGATGTTGGTGACTTTCCTATAGGCTTTTCGCCTGTTACTAATTGAGAATCTTTTTTTGAAGAGATAATGATAACAGAAGCAGCAATGACGCATACAGCGGCCAATGCTATTACAGGTGTACGCATTAGACAGGATTTTGTAAAGGAAAAGGTTGGAAAAAAGTTAAAGACAGCTGCTTCTAAAGGCATAACGGTGCTAACAGAGTTTTAGTATATAGCTATCTGGTTGCGTTTATATTTGCAGCCGCAAAAAATCATTACTGCAACAATATTTTGATAGAAGTGTAGCGGTTGCAAACTGCACATCTCATCATTTATCATTCATAACTCATAACTAAATAAATGGCTCTTCAAGCTGGTATTGTAGGATTACCTAACGTAGGAAAATCAACGCTTTTTAATGCGGTGAGCAATAGCGCTAAGGCGCAGGCAAGCAATTATCGTTTTTGCACTATAGAACCCAACGTAGGGCTAGTAGATGTACCCGACGAACGCATCTCGATGCTGGAAAAACTGGTAGTTCCGGCCCGTACCGTGCCTACGCAAATAGAAATTGTAGATATAGCCGGGCTGGTAAAAGGTGCCAGTAAAGGCGAAGGTTTAGGCAATAAGTTTCTGGCAAATATTCGGGAAGTAGATGCCATTGTGCATGTAATCCGGTGCTTTGAAGATGAAAACATTTTGCGGGATGAAGGCCCCATAAACCCGGTAGCGGATAAGGAAATCATTGACACGGAACTACAGCTAAAAGACCTTGATAGCGTAGAACGCAAGTATCAGAAAAGCGATAAAGCCAGCCGTACCGATCCAAAGCTAAAAGCAGAAGCCGATGTACTAAAACGCTGTTTAGATCATTTGCAACAAGGTAAAAGCATCCGCAGCCTCGGCCTTACCAAAGAAGAACTACCTGCCATTGCCGATCTGTTTTTGCTAACTAATAAGCCAACTTTATATGTGGCTAATGTAGATGAAGCCAACATGCATACCGGCAATAAATTCAGCGAAGCCCTGAAAGCAGCGGTGAAAGATGAAGGTGCCGAGGTAATTGTAATGTGCAACAATGTGGAAGCACAGATTTCAGAAATGGACGACCCCGATGATAAAGCCATGTTTATGGAAGAATATGGTATGACCGAACCAGCTTTAAATAAGTTGATTCGCTCCACCTACAAGCTGCTACAGTTATACACCTACTTTACCGCAGGCGTACAGGAAGTGCGGGCCTGGACCATACAGGAAGGCTGGAAGGCACCACAAGCAGCCAGTGTTATCCATACCGATTTTGAAAAAGGCTTTATTAAAGCAGAAGTAATTGCCTACGATGATTATGTAAAATATGGCAGTGAAGCCAGCGCCAGAGACAATGGCCGCCTACGCATTGAGGGTAAAGAATACGTGGTGAAGGATGGCGATGTGATGCACTTTCGGTTTAATGTGTAAGAAACTTACAGTATAAAAAAGAGGAACAGCTTTTCGGGCAGTTCCTCTTTTTTCGTTTATAACTAAGCAGACAATTTACTTTGATTTGTTACCATTTGCTTTAACTCATCTCTGAGAAACCCCTTCAAGCTCAAATCCTCATCTAAATCCGGCCAATGAACACCTTTTCCGTTGGCAATTAACTGGTAGTTTTTTAGTTCTGCTTCCGATGCACCTGTTAACCTTTTGTATTTGTCAAGAAAGGTAAAAAGAAGTTTTCCTGAATTCAAAAATATTATCAACAGATTATTCTGCTTATCAATACCAACCTTTGAAATTTTAAGTTCAGCATCTATAATCAATTGTTCAATCGAATCATAACTATTTGAAGAAGTCATACCATTTCTTTTTGAAGGTTTCGTAATTTTTGGTGATAATGTTCAGAACATCTTTTGCTTCTGCGTTTGTAAATCCATACAAATTTTCAATTTTAATGGCTGGTTCCAACCAAATCTTACCATCGGCACCTCCTTTTTCCACATGCACATGACAAGGTTCGTCGTTTTCATTTGAATAGAAGTAGTAACGTACTCCTTTTTCATTAAGCAGTGTGGGCATCTACCAAAAGTAAAATTATTTCTTCTCCGCTTCCACATTCGGATCTTCAAAAAACAAGAATCGCTTTTCTGCTTTGGCAAAATCCTGCCAGTCGCTTACTTCTGCACTTACGGCAAACACACCAGCAGTAGGTAGGTTATCAATATGAGCCACGCCAAAGTCGTTTGCCATATTAGTAATGCCGGGGTTATGTCCAAAAAAAGCTACCCGTTTCCAATCGCCTTTCAGGTTTTCAATAGCATCGTAATAAGCTGAAGGAGTGGCATTGTACAATTCTGCTTTTTCTTCTAATACAGCACCTTCTCCTTTGTACAATTTATAAAAATGAGCCGCCGTCTCTTTGGCCCGAACGGCTGTACTGGGTACTAAAGCATCCAACTGCACTTTTCTATCTACAAGCCGCTGTGCCATAGTAGTGGCTTCGCTATGGCCTTTATCGGTCAGCTTGCGGTCGAAATCTTTTCCGGTATCGCTATCAGGTGCCGTTTTAGCATGGCGAACCAATAGTATTGTTTTCATTTTTTAAGAAGTTGTGGTTTACAAGAGATGAGTGACGAAAGAAAATCAAAAGACTAAAATTCCTAATCTTTTATAGATCAAAACTTATCTCTTTTCTAGTAGCCTCTAACATTTTTACCTTCCATATAGTTCAGGAAAGCTTTGTTGCAAACCCGGTTGCCGCCCGGTGTTGGGTAGTTGCCGGTGAAATACCAATCGCCGGTATTAGTGGGGCAACTAGCGTGTAAGTCTTCTATATTTTGGTAGATTACTTCTACTGGAATATCAAATCCTTCCGGGGTTATCATTTTCGCTATTTGGTCGCTGATTTCCTCAGTGGTAAATGGCTTATACACCTGCCGAACTACGTTTTCAGTATGCAACAAATTCATTCGCTCCAGTTCTTTGCATTGCTCTAGCAGGTTAGGCAGCACATCGTCCATGCCTTTTTCCTTTAGTAAATGAATAGCAGCCTGAAAAGCAATAAAATCCCAGTGCTTGCTCATGTCAATACCATAACAATCGGGGTATCGGATTTGTGGAGCAGAAGACAACACAATAATCTTTTTTGGCTTCAAACGGCCCAGCATCCGAATAATACTTTCCCGCAAAGTGGTGCCCCTAACGATGCTATCGTCAATAACCACTAGTGTATCTTCATGTGGGCGGCTGGTACCGTAGGTAATGTCGTATACATGCTGCACCATATCATTGCGGCTTACATCTTCGGTGATGAACGTCCGCATCTTTACATCCTTAATAGTGATCTTTTCCTGCCGGATTTTCCGATTCACCATTTCGCTCAGCTTCTCTTCGTTGAAATCTTTACCCCAACTCATAATACGCTGCACCTTAATAGCATTCAGGTACTCTTCCATGCCTTTACACAAGCCAAAAAAGGCAACTTCGGCGGTGTTGGGTATGTATGAGAAAATGGTGTTTTTAAGATCGTAGTTGATAGACTCTAACACCCGTTTGCTGAGATGATGGCCCAACGCAATCCGTTCCCGGTAGATTTTTTCATCATTACCCCGGCTAAAATAGATACGCTCAAAACTGCAAGCCCGGCGCTCTTTCGGCTCCAGGATGGAAGCCAATTTATACTCGCCTTTATTATCAGTTATCAATGCACAACCCGGCATCAACTCTTTCACTTCATTTTCGCCTACATTAAAAGTGGTTCTAATAGCAGCCCGTTCGGATGCAGCTACAATAAAGTCGTCGTTAATATAATAATAAGCCGGACGAATACCATTGGCATCCCGCATTACAAAACTATGGCCATTGCCTATTAGCCCGCCAATGGTGTAACCACCGTCAAAAAGTGCAGCAGACTTTTTCAGCACATTTACCAGGTCGGGACTTTCGTTATTTATTTCGTCTTCTTTTACCAAAAAGTAATGCACTACTTCCATCATGGCCGCCAGGTCGCTCTGTTTCTGGAAAACGCCCGGATCAATATTTACCAGGCTAAACAACTCATCCACATTTACCAGGTTGAAATTACCTGCCAGTGCTAGGTTGCGGGCTGGCCGAAGATCCCGTTTAATGAACGGGTGGCAAAAATCGAGTTGGTTGCGCCCTTGCGTACCGTAGCGTAGGTGGCCCAGCATTAATTCACCTAAAAAGGGTAAGTGCCCTTTTAGTAGTCCAGGATGCTGGCGAATATCGGGCTGGTATTTTTCCAGTTCAGCAACCTCCTCTCCTACTTTTTTGAAGATATCTGCAATGGGTTGCATTACATTGCTACGAGTACGGTATAAGAACGGATGACCTGGCTCTACGTTCAGCTTCACGGTAGCAATACCGGCACCATCCTGGCCCCGGTTGTGTTGCTTTTCCATTAGCAGGTACAGCTTATTAAGGCCATACATAGCATTGCCGTACTGATGCAAATAATAAGAAAGAGGCTTGCGGAGGCGGATGAAAGCCATACCGCACTCATGATGAATTGAATCGCTCATAGAATGTTCCTGAAACGGAAAGAGTAGGCTGTAAAGGTAACCGCCTACTCTTTGAAAAGCTAAAAAGTAAACCGAAAATATTAGGCAGGTTGCAGTTCGTTGATCGTAAGCCGTTCGGCTATGAACAAAAACTCGTTTGCAAACTGGTGAACGCTACTTTCAAATGTGGGGTCAGTCAGGTTGCCTTCGGCATCAAACTTTTTATCGAGCATAGGCACCAATAGCATGTAAGGCGATGGTATACCAAACAAGCCAATAACCAGTAACTGCAACTGATGAGCAGCCCTTATACCAGCTAATGCCCCTGGCGAACCGGTAACAATGCCAAATGGTTTACGATGCTGCTTTGGAAAATGATCCAAGAGGTTTTTAAGGGCTGCAGTATAACTACCGTTGTATTCCGGGCTAACCAGGATAAAAGCATCGGCACCAAACATAATTTCTGCCAACGGTTTATACTTTTCAGGCGCTTTATCAACCGAACCCCAGGCCATTTCTACATATGGAAGTTCCGTTTCCTGCAGGTTGATAAACTGAATAGTATGATCCGTATTTTTAGAGAAATAACTTACAAGGTAGTCGGCAACCCGCTTGGTAAGGCTAGGCTTGCGACTGCTACCTGATATAATAACAAGATTCATGTTCAATTGATTTACTAAAGGCTAAACGCCATTTTCGTACCAGTACAAAAAAACCGGACAATTTGCCCGGTTTTATATTTTACTGTTTGGAAAGTGATGCTTGTTTTTCCCAAACGCCTAGTTGCTGGCAATTTTGGTACTGCGGATCAATATAGATGTAGTAATTACTGATATGGCTGGTGAACCATTTTTCCAGAATGTTCTGCTTTTTTTCTTCCAATGCCTGCGTAGCTATTCGGTTGTAATCGTCCTTCATGTTCATACGGTGCGGTTCGCTACGGCTTAGCAAGTACACAAGGCGTACACCTTTTTTGCCCTGCTCATTAGTAAAACTCTGCGGATTAGAAAACTGGCCGGGCTTCATATTTTTCAACAGCGGCAGCAAGTCTTTGTCTAATTGGTCAATAGTTACAGAAGAGCTACCGTCACGAGATTGTTTAAAACCGCCGGTGAACTTGCTGTCATCTTCATCGCTAAACTTAGCAACCGCTTCACCAAAACTCATTTGCTTATTGTTCAATAAACTTTTGATGCTGTCCAACTTGTGGGTAGCTTCCCCAATTTCATCATCCGTTACCTGCGGAATCATCAGTATGTGTCGAACTACTGCATCATCGCCATAACGGCTTACTAACTGGATGATATGCAACCCGAATTTCGACTTAACTACATTTGATATCTGTCCTTCTTTCAACTTAAAAGCAGTAGAAAGAAAAACAGGATCCCAAAACTTGTCGTTGCGGTTAATGTTGTACTGCCCACCATTTTCTTTGCTGCCGGGGTCTTGTGTGTACAATTTAGCCATTTGGTCGAAGCGACGACCACCTGTTTCTATCTGGCGTTTAATATCGTTCAACTGCTTAGCGGTGTAGCTTTCTATATCCCGGCTAGCTTTGGGGTACAATGTCAATTGGCCAACCTGTAGTTCGCTTTCGAAGTAGGGCAAGCTATCTTTAATAAGTCCAGAAAAATAATCCCGCACTTCGTTAGGCGTAATTTTTACGTTGTCAACGATTTTACTCCGCATGCTTTCGGCTAGTTTTTTTTCTTTAAAAGCCTGCTTGCTATCTTCTTTTAACTGGTAAACGCTTTTACCGGTTATCTGCTCAATAATGGTTTTATCACCACCGTATTGCTGAATCATACCCCTAACCTGATTGTCGAGCAGGGCATCAATTTCTTCATCGCTTACGGGCAGCGAATCTTTTTCGGCCTGGATGACTAGTGCTT
>CAXTDG010000246.1:0-6952 GCA_964242675.1 uncultured Chitinophagaceae bacterium | reverse complement strand
GTATGGCTGCTGCCACAGTGCGGGCAGGGTACCGTGCTTTGTTCCAACGTTTGCTGATCAATGCTTTTGCCAACCGGCGGTGCTATGCCATATTCTTTTAATTTTTGCCTGCCGGCTTCACTCATCCAATCCGTACTCCAGGCGGGGGAAAGAACCGTCTTGATTTCTATAGCCGGAAAGCCGTTTTCCAGTAATGCCAGCCGGATGCCCATGCTAATCATATCCATAGCCGGGCAGCCACTATAAGTAGGAGTAATGGTAATGATAGCCTTGCCATTTTCCATCGCAACATTTCGTAGCACACCGAGGTCGGCAATCGTAAGCACCGGCACCTCGGGGTCGGGTACTTCGCTTAGGATTTGCCAAAGCTGTTGGATGGTATCGGTGGCTGATTCTAACATTTTGTTTTCGGTTCGTGGCTCAGTAAGGGGCTCATAAAACCTATAAGGTCTATTTTGACTTTCAATATAAGCGAACTTTGAACTAGACCTTATAGGTTTAGGCTACCATTCACAACCCGGATAAGCTCTTTGTAAAAATTGCATCTCTGCCAGCACATAGCCCAGATGCTCGGTATGCCGGCCATCGGGGCCGCCACTTTGCATCCAGGCAGTGGCATCGGGTAGCGGCAAAGTAGCTTCGCTCAAAATGGTCAGCACTTTTTGCAGCCACATACTTTTCAGCGGCTCATAGGCTACCCAGCCTACATCGCAGGAAGGCTTGATGTACAGTTCGCCAGAGAAGGGCCACAACTCTTCCAATGCTTTCGTCATGCGTTCGTGGCTTTCTTCTGTTCCATCGCCCAATCGCAATACCCATTCGCTGCTCCAGCGCAAGTGGTAAGAAGTTTCCTTTAAAGATTTCTCCGCAATAGCACTTACCTGTGCATCGGGGCAGGATAGTAATTGCTGCCACAGCAAATATTGGTAAGTAGCATAGAAAAATATTTTTAGTACAGAGCAGCCCCAGTCGCCGTTGGGCAGTTCGGTAAGCAGGTGGTTTTTGAATTGAAATACATCCCGCAGGTAGGCCAGTGTGTCCTCTGTGGCAGGTGCGGCTTCCGGTTGTACTTCGTTTATTTTTTCGGCGGCGTACTGGTACAGGTTGCGGGCCTGGCCAATATAATCGAGGGCAATATTGCTAATGGCAATGTCTTGCTCCAGGATGGGGCCATGGCCAGTCCACTCGCTGAGGCGATGCCCCATGAGTAAGGTGCTATCGGCAAGATGGAGTAAGTAGTTGGTAAGCGGAGTAGCAGCAGGCATGGCAATCGTTTAAAAATCCTTGCTGCAAAAAGAACTGTTTTTAATCAGAACGTCAAAAGGCAAAACCTGGCAACAGCATCACTAAAAAAAGAAAAGTGTTGCCACACCTGGCAACAGCAAACTGGCAACAAAAAAATCGTTGCCACGAAAGGGTTGCCAACCTCCTCACAACGGCGACCTAAAAATCATAGCCATTCCATTTTCTCAACTTGGCATGCCCTTTATATCTTCACCGGCATATGACCACCAACGCCTCCGTAGAACAGTTTCGCCACAACGTAATTGATAAGTACACCATTTACAATAGCCTGTTTGCGGCCCTGCCATTTTCAGGTGTAGCCAATGCAGGGGCCTTGCTGCCCATTTTGCTACAGCATTGCATCGAAGGTTTTAAGCAGGAAAAAACGCCAGCCGAAATCATCAACGGCTTTTTTACGCAGCAAGTAGGCGAACTGCCGGAGGAAGAAAAACTGCAACGCCTCTTCAAGTTTGTGCAGTACATGGAGCGGCAGGTGGTGCTGTTCGATGCTATTGAAGATGCCGCCTTCCCCATGGTGAATAACCTGGAAGGGCCAGGAACGATGAAGAATTTATGGAACCGGGCTGTATTTGCAGGCAAGCAGGAAGTCATCCGGGAAAAATTAAAAGACTACCGCATCCGCATTGTATTGACGGCTCACCCTACGCAGTTTTACCCCGGTACGGTGCTCGGCATTATCCACGATATGGGCGGTGCTATAGCCCATAATGAGTTCGAAACCATCAACCAATATATTCAGCAACTGGGCATCACGCCATTTTTCAATAAGCAAAAACCTACGCCCTACGATGAAGCAGTAAACTTGATGTGGTACCTGGAAAATATTTTTTACAATAGCATGGGCCGCATCTACAACTTCATTAACGACGAAATATTTGATGGCAAGTATGGAGGCGATAATCCCTTTGTGGAACTAGGCTTCTGGCCCGGTGGCGACCGGGACGGCAACCCGTTTGTAGATGCGGAAACCACGCTAAAAGTAGCTTTGGAACTACGGCGCATTGCTATTCTTTGCTATTACCGTACAGTGCGGCAATTAAAACGGCGGCTCACTTTCAGCAAAGTAGATAAACGCATAGCCACACTAGAAGAATTGCTGTATGAAAATATTTTCCTGAAAGCCACCTCGTTAGAGCTGAACAAAAAATACCTGCTGGATGAACTATATGCCATCCGCACCATTCTGATAGAAGAAGACCATAGTTTGTTCCTGGCCGAACTGGATAGCTTCATCCATAAAGTAAAAATTTTCGGGACGCATTTTGCCACGTTGGACATTCGGCAGAATAGCAAAATACATGGGCAGGTAATGGAAACCATCCATACCGTTTTGAAAGAAAAAGATGGTAAAGGCATTTTGCCGGATAACTATGCAGTGCTAGATGAAAAGGAAAAAGCAGATGCCTTAGGAAAAGTGGCTACACCAATAGATACGGCGCTGCTAGAAGACGTAGTGAAGGACACGGTAGAAAGTTGCAAAGCCATCCGGCAGATACAAAAAGCGAATGGCCCGGCGGGTTGCCATCGCTACATCATCAGCAATTGCGAAAGCGCTGCCAACGTAATGGAAGTGTATGCCCTGCTAAAACTAAGCGGCTGGGAAGGCGATATGACGGTGGACATTGTACCGCTATTCGAAACCATCGACGACCTGAAAGCGGCCGAAGCCATCATGGAGCAACTGTACACCCACCCGGTATATGCCGCCCATTTAGCGTTCCGCAAAAATCACCAGGTAATTATGCTGGGCTTTAGCGACGGCACCAAAGATGGCGGCTACCTGCAAGCCAACTGGAGTATTTACGAAGCCAAAGAAACGCTGACCCGCATTTCTAAAAAATATGAAGTAGGCGTAACGTTTTTCGATGGCCGGGGTGGCCCGCCAAGCCGGGGCGGTGGCAAAACGCACCAGTTTTACGCCAGCATGGGCAGCCATATTGAAAGCAACGAAATCCAGATCACCATTCAGGGGCAAACCATTTCGTCCAATTTCGGCACCATTACTTCGGCGCAATACAATACGGAACAACTACTAAGTGCCGGGTTGAGCAATGAATTATTGGGTAGGGAAAGCACCGACATCCCCGAAGACAAACGACAAGTAATAGAAGAACTGGCCCATCAAAGCCACGAAGCCTACCAGCAGTTCAAAGCCGATCCGCTGTTCCTACCCTATTTGGAACGGATGAGTCCGCTGAACTTTTTTAGCAACAGCAATATTGCCAGCCGCCCCAGCAAACGCAGCGATGGTGGCCCGCTAAAGTTTGAAGACCTACGAGCAATCCCGTTTGTAAGTTCCTGGGCGCAGATGAAGCAAAATGTGCCAGGCTATTATGGCCTGGGCACCGCTTTTAAACATTTGGATGCAGCAGGCCGCTTTGCCGAAGTGCAGGAGTTGTACGATACCGTTCCCTTTTTTAGAGCGCTAATTGAAAACAGCATGATGAGTATGCTGAAATCCTTTTTCCCGCTAACGCAATACATAGCTGGCGATGCCGAGTTCGGCGCTTTCCGGCAAAAGATTGAGGAAGAATACGAAACGGCCAAACAATATGTGCTACGCCTCAGCAACAGTGATGTGCTAATGGCCAACGATGCGGCCAGCCGGGAAAGCATTCGCTTGCGGGACCGGATTGTGTTGCCACTGCTCACCATTCAACAATACGCCTTGCAGCAGTTGCACACCCACCCCAATATGGAAGCAGAAAAAAAAGACGTGTACGAAAAACTGATTACGAGAAGCATGTTTGGGATTATCAATGCGGCAAGGAATTCGGCGTAGATAGTTGTGACTAAATTTCATTTTTGAGTACTTGCAATGAATTGATGCACTGTAACGTCTTCCAGTGGTATAGATTTTTTAACCAAAAACCACTAACCATGAAAACGTTACTTATCCTTTCTGCATTAGCAGCTTGTCTGTATTTTCCTTCAACTAAGAAAGTAGCCCGACAAACCGTTAATCCGCTTTTAGACGATGTAAGCTTTAGTGAACAGTTTGGAAAGCTGCCTGATAAAAGCACAAATGAAACGGTAAGAGTTCAAACGCATTTGGCTTATGCAGAAAAATTATTACGCCACACAAATGCTTCCCATCTATCTACTTCTTTGCAGCAAAAACGGCTGCATTTATTAGATCTATTACACACTTACTGGACAGCCGGTGTGTTTCCCCGCAACTACGACTATCCTAACCAACGAGTACCTTGTTTTATAGATAAGGACAAAAGAATTTGTGCAGTTGGATACCTGGTGGAACAAACTGTTGGCAGGCAAACGGCTGAAGCAATAAATGAAGGCCATCAGTACGATGAGGTACTGGAAATGAATGATGCGGCCGTTGATAACTGGATAGCTGGTAGTGGTTTATCGAAAGAAGAATGTGCTATGATACAGCCCACCTATGGCTATTATCCTCCTATCTCTACTACTTATGATTATAGCCATATTCCAGTTGCCTATGGGGCCACGTCTGCTGTACTAAGTGGCGCTAATCTTTCCCTTACCACTTTGAATTTTATTCAACTTAGTAAATCAAACAGCAAAAGAACCGCTCCTATATTAGGGTTGATATCCGGTACGGGACAAATTACTTTGGGTGCTTTAGGTTTTCCAAAGGAAGAAAAAACAAATTATGGTACTTACACTAATGAAAGTAAAAAGAAGCTAAGCTTCTTAAACATTGGTGTCGGTACATCTACTTTAATTACCAGTATTTGGAACCTGGCGACGAAGAAAAAGAAAGTAGAGAAATCGCTTACCTGGAACTTATATGGCCGTCCAACTTATAGTAATCAAACTGAAGTAGGTTTTCATATTACAAAGAAAATTTAGCGTTAGATAGCTGACTATTATTTCCGCTGCAGGGTCTTCTGTATTTTGAACCCCATGTTTATATTTTGATGTATCCCTTCGAATCGGGCTACTATAGTGCCGACCATTCGGCATCCGGCTGTAGTCCTCAGTGGCGTGGTGGCATTGATTGTAGAGACGCACGGCCGTGCGTCTCTACAATCAGCCATTCATCCACCGCCTGTGAGCTACTACCTTCTATCCCTTACCCTTCCAAAATCTATTGACCAAAAGTTTCATAATTGTGCAATGAATCAACCAGCAACATTGTCAGTGTAAGTATGAAAAAGCTATCAGTTATATTACTCCTGGCAGCATTAGTAAGCTGCCATAAAGAAAAAGTGGGTACGTCTCAAAAACAGCTACCGGGTACTTGGGAACTCCGGCTGCGTTTTTCGGGCTGGGGAGGGTCGCAAACTTATCCTGCAGGCAACAATAATACTATCACCTTTACACATACCAGTCAGTATTTGGCCAATGGCGAAATCGCCGGAGCAGGAGCTTATGAATTCTCTACCTGGACAAACGCTTGGGGTATGCCAGGCAATTTATTGAAGCTAAATAATCTGCAACAAGGAAATTTGACTTATGACCACCAGTTTGAAGTTCGTATTTATAATGATACATTAAAGCTTGATAACAATTCAACAATAGCTGATGGACCTACTTTATTTTACAAAAAGAGAAAGTAATATCAAATTGTTACAAGGCTATGTACTCCCTGCTTCCTTGTATTTTTCGGACATCCCTTCAAAATTTTACCGCTCCTTTATAGGCTAATGCAAGCCATCCCAATCGCCTTTTACACCTTCGGCAGTCGCTTCATTTTTGTGCTATCAAAACAACACAATTATGAAAAAGATACTCCCTATCGCCTTGGTACTAACTGCTTTATTTAGCTGCAACAAAAAAGACAAACCTGCTGATCCCAGCGCTTACAAAGTTGATGCAACCGCCTCCAAAGCCGAATGGCGGGGTGAAGCCACCGACCATTTCCATGTAGGTTCTTTTACCGTAATGGGCAACCTGACGGCTACACCAAAAGGAGAAATAAAGGAAGGTAATTTTGTAATCCCTATTGCTTCTATCGAAGATTATGACCTGCAGGATCCAATCAAATCGGTACTGCTGGATGATCTGAAAAGCGCCAACTTTTTCGATATAGCCATCCATCCAACGGCCAGCTTCCACATCACCAAAGTGGAATCTTACTCCGGAAATGATACCAGCGCTGTTGTTGGGGCTAACAACCTAGTTACAGGTGAATTTACCATGCTGGGCAAAACGAATATCATCTCCTTCCCCGCAAAAGTGACGGCCTCCACTACCGGCGTTACTACGGAAGCTAAGTTCAGCATCGACCGCACCAAATGGGGCATGACCATTTACAGCGACCCTACCCAGCAGCTATACATTTTACCTACCGTAAAAATGCACCTGACCGTATACGCAGCTAAGCAACCCTAATAAACCCAGACTCCTATAACCCTTCTTTCCTGCAAAAAATCCTAAACCCGGAGAGAAACTAGCCCTAACCAATCAACCTGTCTATCAATCCTTAAAAGCAAAGCCGCTCCTTAACAGGAGCGGCTCTTTTTGTTTCTAAAAAATCCTATGTAGACTTCTTCTACTCTTCCAATTGATACGCTGCATCAGGTATCACCACTTTTACATCTCGATAAAAAGCGAAATAAATCCCCAGAAAAAACACTAGCAACCCAATGCCTACCAGCGCCGCCTGTATATTATTTACAATTACCGAATAGCAAACCACACAATACGCCAGAATGAACAG
>CAXTDG010000245.1:4320-6960 GCA_964242675.1 uncultured Chitinophagaceae bacterium | reverse complement strand
GAATAGGATATAAAGCTAGCGTAGCCACCACATTTCCAATGGTGCCATTCACTGGCGGATAAGTTGCTTTGTGCGCCGTCATTACCGGCACCATAATGTTCCAGCGATTTAAATCAAACCAGCGTTCGGCTTCAAAGCAAAGCTCTACCCGGCGCTCATTACGAATAGCGGTACGAGTATCTGCTTGATTGAGGCCAATCTTTGCCACCAATCCAGAACGTACCCGAATCAGGTTCAATTGATTTAATGCCTGTGTAGTATTTCCGTTTTCATTCAATGCTTCTGCGTACAATAAAATAGCATCTGCAAAGCGTAAAACCGGCCAGTCATTATCGCCCTCGCTACCTGCAGCAACGGTGGAGTACACAAACTTTTTAGCGTAGTAATAGGTAAAACTGCCGGTGGTAAATACGCCTATTGCAGTAGCACGTCTGTTATCGCCAGCTTCGAAAGCATTGTACAAATCAAGCGTACCAACATTGCTGCTGCCACCACTTACATTAATGATGGTAGAACCAGATGGCTGCGGTACAAAACCGGCAGCAAACGTATTGCCTTCAGCAAAGCCACCGCCCAGGTATTGCACTGCAAAAAGGATTTCCCGGTTATTATCTTTTCCCTGTCCAAAAACCTGGTCGTAAGGTAATGGTGTACCGGCAGTAGTCACTACAGGTGCCAGCGTAGATTCCGCCAATGCAAATTTGTTTTCGAACATGTAAACCTTGCCCAGTAAGGATTTGGCAGCAATACTTGTAGCCCGGCCAACATCAGTACCGGTGTAAGAAGCTGGCAAAACGGCCGCTGCTTCGGTCAGGTCTTTTTCAATTTGTGCATACACATTGGCAACCGTCTCCCGATTGTACGTGTAGGCCTGTTGCTCGCTGGTAATTTCAGTTAGTACCAGTGGCACACCGCCCCACATCCGTACTAAATTAAAGTACATCAGCGCCCTGATAAACTTGGCCTGGCCAGTGTAGCCGTCACGGGCAGCCTGCGTCATTGGGGGTGTAGCCACATGCCCCAATACAATGTTTGCATAGGCTACCGTTGCATAATAACGAGTCCAGGCAGCTTGTAAGCGTACGGAAGTAGGTGTCCAGGTTAGCTTGTCTTCTTCGCCATACATTACCTCACTTTCGCCATAGGTTTGGGCATTGTCTGATGGTATTTCTCCATAGCCATATTGCTCGTTGTAAATGGGCCGCAAACTGTTGTAGGCACCATTAAGCGCTGTACGAATATCAATTTCGGTATTGTAATAACTAACGACCGGCACAATGCCCTGCGGCGTTAGGTCTGTAAATTTTTTGCAGGAAGGCAATGCCACTGCCGTGATAGCAATGAGAGAAAATCCTTTTATAATAAGTTGATTCAGTTTCATGTCGATTGTTTTTTCGGGTTTAATTAAAATCCGATGTTAAGGCCAAGGATAAACGTACGGGCCGCCGGGTAAGAACCCTGATCTACGCCCGGTGTAGTGGGGTTGCTGCCGCTTACATTTGCCTCAGGATTGTAGCCCGTGTACTTCGTAATCAGGAAAGGATTTTGAGCGGTGAAATACACTCTTGCAGACTTCAGGAAAATAGTATTTAAAGCATTGTCTGGAATGCGATAACCCAGTGTAATATTCCGGATACGCAGGTAAGAACCATTCTCTACATCTTTGTTCACCAGGTTGTTACCAGGGTTTACACTGCTGCTGGATGCCGGGATGGGATACTCCACATCACGATCAGGATTAGCAGGATCGAAGTAGTTATTGAAATACTTGTATAACGTATTTTGATTATGGTTACCGGTGATGATCTGGCGATAATTACCATTGATAATATTCACCCCTTGTACACCTTGCACTAGTACATTCAGATCAAAGTTTTTATACTGCAAGGAGTTGTTTAAACCATAGGTAAAATCAGGCAAACCATGGCCCACAACGGCTACATCATTTGCATCAATTTTACCATCACCGTTCTGGTCTTTTATCCGCCAATCGCCCACTCTGTTTCCACCGGTTGTTTGCGGGTAAGTGGCCAGATCACGGGCATTTTTAAACACGCCTTCCACTACATATCCATACATCAATCCCAGTGGATCACCCACCTTCACCTGGTACACATTGTTCCAGCCATTGATAGCAGCTACAGCAGGTAAAGATGATGGTCCGCCTAAGTCTGTAACTTTTGTTCTGTAGGTAGAAAGGTTGGCATTCACCGTCCAGCGAACCTTGCCTACGTTGAAGCCGCTAGTGGCGGTAAATTCAAAGCCTTTGTTTTGTAATGTTCCAAGGTTGGCTTGATACGTATTTGCATAACCAACTACCAACGGTAAGGCTTTATTTAGCAACATGCCTCTGGAAGTACGGATAAAATAATCAACGGTAAATACAATCAGATTTTTCTTAAAACCAATATCAGCTCCAAGGCTCAACTGATCGTTCTTTTCCCAGGTGAGATCGGGGTTGGCAAAACCGGTTTGTTGCGTACCATAATTGCGTACACCACCGAAGGAATAATTTCTGTTTAGGCCAATAGAATTTAAATATGCAAAACTTCCAATATTAGCATTCCCTGTTCTGCCGTAGCCGCCACGCAGTTTTAATTCGTTGATCTTGATTTTATCTAAAAGCGGTCTGATAAAATC
>CAXTDG010000245.1:0-4310 GCA_964242675.1 uncultured Chitinophagaceae bacterium | reverse complement strand
AAGATGGGAAAAGCGCTGAGCGATTATTAGGTCCAAAACGAGAAGAGGCATCCTGGCGAATAGCCGCCGTAGCTAAATATTTTTTACTAAAATCATAAGTGATACGACCTGCGTACGACAAGAAAGCATTAGCATCAAAAGCCTCACCGCCAACGGTATTTGGCGAAGCCAGCGGACTTTGTACCGCAGTGGTAATAAATGTACCGGGCACACCTGCAGTATAATTGATTGTTGAGCTTAATTGCTGCATAGAAAACAGGCCCAGCACATTGAAGTGATGGTCGCCAATAACCTTATCGTAAGTGGCAGTATTTTCCCAAACCCAGTCGAAAGAAGTACGGGCATTATCCGATGCATAAATGCCAGCTAACGATGGATTTAGAAACGAAGCATTAGGCGCTTGTGCATAGCCCATTGTTGCGGGGATATAGCCATGAACATTTTCATTTTCAAGCGTAGCGCCAACATAGGTTTTCAGCTTCAAACCCTGTACTGGTGCATATTCCAGGAAAGCATTGCTCAATGTTCTGAAAGCCCTTGAGCGATTAACCGACTGACTTAAAATACCAACCGGATTGAAGAAGTTGGTAGCAAAAAATACAGAGGTAGGAGAAAGATTAAAACCTAAACTACGGTCGTACGGTTGGGCAAAATCGCCATTGGCTTTGTACACCGGAACGATAGGCTGAAAAGTAAGCGCCTGGTTCAGCGGGCTAGGCAAATTAAGGTCGGACACCAAGCCCGGAACACCGGTAATATAATCGGCTGGATTAGCACCCGCACCACTCGCTTGGCCAGATGTTGGCTGGCGATATTGCTCGGCATAAGAGGGTGAAATAGAGAAGCCGAATTTTAGATTTTTTACCAGTTCCGCATCTAAATTTAAACGGGTAGTAAAGCGACTATATTCTGTACCAATCACTACGCCTTTTTGCTTAAACACACCGGCCGATGCACTGAAACGAACTTTATCGCTACCGCCGGACGCATTGATTTCAAAGTTCTGCATCGGCGCTGTGCGAAACACTTCTTTCTGCCAGTTTACATCCGGCAAAGCAGAGGTATTACTATCCAAAATAGATGGATAAACAAGGCTTCTGATACGGCTGATATCTTTTACCAGCGTAATGAAATCGGCCTTGTTCAACACATCATAAAACCTGTTTACATTTTGCAAACCTGTGTAAGCCGATACGGAGAAAACAGTTTTACCAGCCCTGCCTCTTTTAGTGGTAACGATGACTACGCCGTTAGCAGCACGGGAACCATAAATAGCGGCAGATGCAGCATCTTTTAATACTTCAATCGACTCAATATCGTTGGGGTTAATCAACGTAAAATTAGAAGCAGTTTGCAGCGGGTAACCATCCACCACATATAGCGGATCGTTGGATGCACTTAACGAACTAACGCCCCGTACACGAATGGTTGGTGGAGCACCGGGCTTTGCGCCCTGATCCTGCTGCACTTGGACACCTGCAGCCAAACCAGCCAACGCTTCACCCGGTGTGCTCACCGGCTGTAGACCAATATCTTTTCCGCCTACTCTAGTAATAGCCGCCGTTACGGTAGCTCTTGACTGTGTACCATAACCAATCACAACTACTTGGTCTAAAGCCGTGGTGGTTGACTCTTTTAATTTTACTACCAATGAAAGCGTAATGCCTTCTTTGATATTATAGCCCGACAAGGTTTGTGGCTCGTAACCCAGCGTAGAAAACGTAAAGCTATAAGGCCCACCAGAGGACATTCTGGAGAAAGTAAATACACCGGAACTATCAGTACTGGTGCCGGAAGTAAAATTGGTGACCGCATTCCGGATAACTACCGAAACACCTGCCAGCGGCACATTGGTAGTACTTTGAACCGTACCTTTTACAAGGCTTGTTTTATCCTGCGCCCTGAGGGAAAATGGCGACGAAGAGAATAACAGAAACAAAAGGGCAATGGACGCCCAAGACCTAAGTAGATCCATTTTCATATGACAGGCTGATTTAAAGTTGGCGAAAACGTTAGGAGTATATTGCTATACCCCGTTGGTAGTAATAACCCAGCGGTTAAACAGGTTATTTATTGATGATGAATGTATCGTTGCTAATTGTTAGTTTCAGGTCGTTTGCTTTGGTTATTTGTTCCAGTATCATCTCTAAAGAGTCCGTTTTATTAAACTGCCCAATAAAGTATAATTTCTGAACTTCTTTTTTATCATACACAATTTCTGCATGGTACATTTCTTTCAACTGATCAAACACTTTGCTAAGCGGTTGATTATTGAACATATACCAGGAGCCGTTTTTTTTCGGAATATTTAGATTGTCAGGATTAGCTATATCTCTGTTTATCAACTCTTTGTTTGTAGTATCTACTTTTCCGAATTTTTGAACACTTGTAGAAGCATTTGCTTTGGTATAGATCATCTCATAGCCCGGCGATAGATATACTTCTTTCTTTATTTTTCTCTTAGCATCGGTTGCTGAGTTTACTACCACTTTCCCCTCATACAACCGAACAGTAATTGTACTTAGTTGACTATAAGCAGATACTTCGAATACCGTTCCTAACACAGTTGTAGCAATAGCGTCGCTATATACCGTAAACGGTCGGTTCTTATCTTTTGTAACGCTAAAATTAGCTTTGCCAAGCAGGGTTATCTGCCGTTGGTTTGCCTCAAGAGGTTCTAAAAAGGTCACTTCACTTTTGTCTTCCAGTACGATCACTGTTCCATCGGATAGTTGTATTTTTCTTGGTTTTCCTGTTGTATTTACTTCATGGCGTAAAACCGCCACAGTTCTATGATTTGGCTTTTTATCAACTACAGCAATATTGGATGTATTGGCTGATTTATTATTTGCATAAAATCTCCAGCCAAGCGCTACAATCAATAACACTGAAGCTGCTACTGCAATGGAAACAATGAGTTTGTATATCTTGCTCCTGCCTAAAGTTTCCGTCTGATTGGTTATTTGCCATTGCGGTAGCTCCTCAGTTATTAGTTGGGTTTCATTCTTATCTCTCTTCTGTTTAAATTTCACCCATTCCTCTTCAATGTCTATATCGTCCCATTCCTTTTTGATACTTATTAGCAACCACACTTTTTCGAATGTTTCAAACTCCTGCTGGTTGCGTGTGTCGGAGGCTATCCAATCTGATACAAATGCTTCTTCTTCAGTACTTACTTCTTTTAGTAAATACTTTATTAGTAAGTCATTATCAGGATGGTTGCTCTCCATACTATGCATAATACGATTGTGAAAAAAGATACCCTTACAGAAAGGGAAAATATTTTTATAGAAACTTTAATGATAGTAAAAAGAATGAAAACAGCGCCAGGTAGTGCCCTAATTTTTGTCGCAGTTTTTGCAGTGCCCTGCTCATTTGGGTTTCTACCGTTTTTACTGAAATAGTGAGACGTTCGGCAATGGCGCCGTATTTTAATCCCTCGTTTCGGCTAAGCTCAAATATGGCTCGCATCTGATCAGGAAGTTCCGATATAGCCTGCTGAATCTCGGCAGCTAGTAGCTTGTAGTCCGTTTTGTTCATGTTTACATCGTCATGAACTTCTGTAATATTTCCCTGAAAAAAGGTGATGTATTTTTGCCTGGTCTTGTCCTGCTTTATTACGTCCAGACTGGCATTAATAACGGTGCGAAACATATAAGCTCTCAAAGACACACTGGTGAAAATGGTATGACGGGCTTCCCAAAGTTTGATGAAAGCAGTATGAACCACATCTTTTGTAGCGTCGGTATCAAATCCGAAACGAGCCTGGCAAAAAGCACATAAGGATGAAAAATTTTGTTTAAAAAATAGTTCGTAGGCAGGCTCGTCTAACGTGAAGTCAGGCTTTGAAAATTCATTTTCATATATTTTTTGCTCACCGTTGTTCATCAATGGTGTTTTCAAGTAATCGTGTAGTTTGAAGAAACGCTATAACCAAAATAGGCAGTAAAGTTCAATTTTGACCCGAAAAAGTAAATTATTAACATGGTCTGGATTTCCTATATAAAAATATGTTTTTCAGTAGGTGGTAAAAAAGAATAGCCGCTTCCTGGTTTTCTAAACCATAGAAAGCGGCTATCAGTAGAAATTTTGACCTATTTTTTTATTAAAAATCGCTTTTATAAAGATTTGATAAGCTATTATAGTACAATATTCTGTACCACATCACTCTTCTCCGGATAATCTGTATTAAAATGTAGCCCCCGGCTTTCTTTGCGAAACTGAGCACCTTTTACAATAAGAAAACCAACAGTTATCAGGTTGCGGAGTTCGCACAATTGTGGCGATACGCTGGTAGTGCGGTACAGGTC
>CAXTDG010000244.1:4564-6988 GCA_964242675.1 uncultured Chitinophagaceae bacterium | reverse complement strand
TGTAACCCATAAGGGAAATGTATTGGTGCAGGATAGCTATATGCAACTGGTGCTGCCTGGCGAAACGCTGGGTGCCAATGCAAAGCTTTTGAATCAAACCGTTGAAGCAGTTTCTGAAGTCATTAAGCCCGTTGTGCCACTGAAAAATGCAGTGGTTAATAATCAGTACAATTTGTTGACGCTCAGTTTCAAGAGTGACTACATCATTGAGTTTCGGGCTTACAACAATGGCTTCGCTTATCGCTTCATTACAACAAAAGGCAAAGAATTAATTGTTCAGAATGAAATAGCTCATTTTAGTATTCCTAATGGCGATACTGTCGTTTTCTCTAAAACGAATTCCTTTCGTTCCAGTTACGAAATTGTGTATCGAAAATTAAAAACAACAACCTTATCACAAGACAGCGTAAGCATATTACCAGTATTATTTCAAACATCTAAGCCCTACAAATTTTTATTATCCGAAGCCGATTTATTCGATTATCCATGCCTCTTCGTAAAAGGAAATAACGGCAATGGTTTGGATGCCGTTTTTCCTAAAGTGCCTACTACTTATTCGCCAGAGGGAGATAGAAGTTTACGAATAGACAAAGAGGAAAATTTTATTGCTAAAACCAGCGGCAATCGCAGTTTTCCTTGGCGCTTTATGATAGTGAGCGAAAACGATAAGCAGCTTGTAGAAAACAACATGGTGCTGCAATTGAGCCGCCGGGACACAACGCAGGATTATAGCTGGGTGAAACCCGGACAAGTAACCTGGGAATGGTGGCACAACGCACAGGTGTACAAAGTGGATTTTAAATCGGGCTATAACCTCGATACCTACAAATATTACATTGATTTTGCGGCTGCTAATGGCATTCCATACATCATTATGGACGAAGGCTGGGCCAAAACCACAACTAATCCGTATGAACCTAATCCAACTATCAATTTACCAGAACTTATAGCCTACAGCAAAACGAAAGGTGTAAAAATTATCCTTTGGTTTACTTGGCTGGTGGTAGAAAACAATTTTGATGTATTTGCAAAAATGGAAAGCTGGGGCATTGCCGGGATGAAGATTGATTTCATGGATCGTAGCGACCAATGGATGGTCAACTATTATGAACGAGTAGCTAAGGAAGCAGCAAAGCACCACATTTTGGTTGATTTTCATGGTGCTTTCAAACCTGCTGGTTTAGAGAAATTATATCCCAATGTATTATCCTACGAAGGGGTAGTTGGGATGGAGCAAAACATTGGTGGCTGGGGTGTAGCAACTACTGATAACAATTTGTACCTACCTTTTTTGCGTAATGCTGTTGGGCCCATGGATTACACGCCGGGAGCAATGTTTTCAGCCCATAAAAAAGATTATCGGGGTACCTGGACCAACACTCAAAGCATTGGTACAAGATGCCACCAGCTTGCCTTGTATGTAGTATTTGAAAGTGGTCTGCAAATGCTGGCTGATAACCCGGTCAATTACAAGCGGGAACAGGAATGCACTGATTTTATAACTAGCATACCGGTAACCTGGGACAGCCTGAAAGTGCTGGACGCTAGCGTTGGTGAGTATGTTTTTTTAGCTCGTAAAAAAGCAAATAAATGGTTCCTTGGCGGCATTACCAATCATACAGAACGGTACCTCTCTATAAAAGTTGATTTCCTGCCACCCGGCGAAACAAAAACCATTACTATATTTCAGGATGGAATAAATGCCGATGTTCAGGCAATGGATTACAAAAAGTGGAGCCGTACTATTAAAAACGGAGATATATTGGAAGTGAATATGGTGGCAGAAGGTGGTTGGGTTGCTACGATAGAATAAGAAATAAAACGAAGAATGAAGCAAGGAATTTATAAAGTAATGTTGCTGTGCCTGGGATGTATTTACTCGGTTGCTTATGCTGCTACGGTAGACACGGCAGACACTTATAGTAATGCAATGCATAAGAATATCAAAGCCGTTGTAGTAAAGCCTGATAGTTATTCTAAACAAAGTAATTTTCCGGTGGTGTACCTACTGCATGGTTACAGTGGTGGCTATCGGGATTGGATTACGAAAGTGCCTGCCATTAAGCAATATGCTGACCAGTTCAACCTGATAATTGTTGGCGTAGACGGTAATTTTGGAAGCTGGTATTTTGATAGCCCAATGGATAGCAGCGTTCGCTACGAAACCTATGTGACAACTGAATTAATTAGTTATGTAGATAGCCACTATAAAACCATCAAAGATCGCGGTGGGCGTGGCATTACAGGCCTTAGCATGGGCGGCCACGGTGCTATGTATTTAGCCTTCCGCCATCAGGATATTTTTGGTATAGTAGGCAGCATGAGCGGCGGTGTTGATATCCGTCCGTTTCCGGGTAATTGGGGTCTGTCCAATTTGCTAGGTACCGAAAATAAATACCCGGAAAACTGGGAAAAGAATACGGT
>CAXTDG010000244.1:0-4554 GCA_964242675.1 uncultured Chitinophagaceae bacterium | reverse complement strand
GGCCATTAATCTTACGCATTTGTTATCTCCCAATTCATTAGCCATTACGTTCGATTGCGGTACCGAGGATTTCTTTTACAAGGTAAATATGGCGTTACATGAGAAGCTGGCGTACATGAATATTCCGCATGATTTTACAAGCCGCCCCGGTGGGCATACCTGGGAGTACTGGGCTAATTCAATACAGTATCATCTTACGTTTATGAGCAACTTCTTTAACCGTAAGAAATAAGTTTTGTTTCTCTTTTTTATTGATTTCACACAATAGCAGTATCCTTCTTTTGAAGTGACTACTTGCTACAGCAGTTCTGTGTTTTGTATGAAAAAATTCTTTCTTAGTTGTTTAATTGTTATCAGTTCTTTTTATTTAAAAGCTCAGTCCATAGCACCTTTCAAAGCAGGTGAGCGGGTGGTGTTTATTGGCAATAGCATTACCGATGGCGGCCATTATCATTCTTATATCTGGCTCTATTACATGACGCATTTTCCTACGGAGAAAATGATGATGTATAATGCTGGTATTGGTGGTGATGTGGCAGGCCAGATGTATCGTCGGCTGGACTATGATGTATTTCCGCACAAGCCAACCGTAATGACACTTACGTTTGGAATGAACGATAGCGGCTACTACGATTTCTATAAAAAAGAAGCCGATTCTATTGCTACTGCAAGAGTGGCGGAATGCCTTGCCAGTTATCAAAAAATAGAAAGCAGGTTTAAGCAATATCCAGCAATAAAAAAGATATTGATCGCTACTTCGCCGTACGACGAAACCTCCAAGTTTACTAAGGACAATATATTCCCAGGCAAGCACAAAACAATGTTGAAAATTGTGGACTTTCAGGAAGCATCTGCAAAGAAAAATGGTTGGGGATTTGTGGATTTTAACCGCAATATGACCGCTATCAATCTGCGGGAGCAGGCTAAAGATTCTACATTTACCTTATGCGGTACCGACCGTATTCATCCGGGTAATGACGGACACTTGGTAATGGCAGAAATTTTCCTGAAATCACAGGGCCTTGCAGGTAAAGAAGTGGCCGATATAGCCATTGACGCAGCATCAGCAAAAGCTACTAAAATGGGCAACTGCATCATTACTGCTGTGGCCAAATCCAACAAAGGAATTTCGTTCGATTACTTAGCTAATTCATTGCCTTATCCTATTGATACGATCCCCCGTGGCTGGAATGAAAAGCGGAAACAATCTGATGCGCTGGCAGTCATTCCTTTTATGGATGAGTTTAATAAGGAAATACTGACCATTAAGAATTTATCAGCAGGACAATACCAGCTTAAAATTGATGGAGATACAATTGGCGTATGGAGTGCCGACGATTTATCAAATGGTATTAACCTGGCGGAGCAAACCCGTACGCCACAATACCAGCAAGCTACAGCCATCAGGGAATTGAACGAAGAACGCTGGGAAATAGATCGTCGTTTTCGTCAGCGCAACCAGGTTGAATTTAACCTGTTGTACAATAAAGGGCTGCGGATGAAAGACAATTTACAAGCCCTGGATACGGTGCTGAAATATGCCCCGATAGATTGGACAGTTGCAAGTGGCAAAGACGCATATATAAAAGGAAGATACCCGGAGGTGAGAAGTGCCTGGGAAAAAGAAATGCAGGTGCTGATAGATGAAATTTACAGCATGAATAAGCCTAAAAAGCACAAGATTGAATTGGTAGCTGTAGATGGCAGTACAGCGTCTCTAATGAACAATAAATAATATTTATGAGGCAAGTCCTGCTATTGTGTTGCAGTGTGTTTTTTTTGAAAGCGAGTAGCCAGCAATTGGCTGATTACGTCAACCCGTTTATTGGCGCTACAACCAGTACTGATGCTGCTGGTATTTATCATGGTCTTGGTAAAACTTTTCCAGGTGCAACCACGCCGTATGGTATGGTGCAGGTAAGCCCCAATACCATTACCGGTGGCGATAATGCACCGGGGTATAGCTACGAACATAAAACAATCGAAGGCTTTGCATTTACCCAAATGAGTGGCGTTGGCTGGTTTGGGGATTTAGGAAATTTCCTGGTAATGCCAACTGCAGGCGAACTGCATACTTATTCTGGTAAAGAAGGAAAAACCGGTAAGGGCTACCGTTCTTTTTACGATAAAAAAAGTGAGAAAGCTTCTGCTGGCTATTACTCCGTAAAGCTTGCCGATTTTAATATCAAAACAGAAACTACAGCTACACCACATTGCGGCATGTTGCGGTTTACGTTTTCCCAAAACAATGAGTCCCGCATACAGATTGATCTTGCCCGTAGAGTTGGCGGCACATCTACTTCGCAATACGTGAAAGTGGTGGACGACCACACCATACAAGGCTGGATGAAATGTACACCGGATGGTGGTGGCTGGGGCAATGGCGATGGACATGCAGATTATATCGTTTATTTCTACGCACAATTTAGTAAACCGCTGAAAGATTATGGTGTGTGGAGTGCGGATATAAAAGACGGCTGGAGCAGAAAAAGAGAAGACATTGAGAAACCGGAATATGTAGCTGCAATTGCAGAAGCCCGGGTAACAAAAGAAGTGAAAGAAATGGAAGGAAAGCACCTGGGCTTTTTTACTAATTTCTCAACCACGGACAATGAAGTAGTGCAGATGAAAGCCGGGATTTCATTTGTGAGTATAGATGGTGCGAAGAAAAATGTAAGTACAGAAATAGCCGATTGGAACTTTGAGGGAATACGGGCAAAAGCAAAGCAATTATGGAATGATGCCTTGGCTAAAGTTACCATTGATGAGAAAACTCCGGCAGATAGAAAAAATGTTTTTTACACAGCACTGTATCACACCATGATTGACCCCCGGATGATGCAGGATGTAGATGGGAATTACCCCGGTGCCGATGGTAAAATGCACTCAAATGCAGGCTTTACCAAGCGTACTGTTTTCAGTGGGTGGGATGTATTTCGCAGCCAAATGCCGCTGCAAACTATTATCAATCCTACGTTGGTAAACGATCTGGTGAATTCGCTGGTAACCATGGCGGATGAAAGTGGCAAACAATACCTGGAAAGATGGGAACTAGCTAATGCTTACACGGGTTGTATGATTGGCAACCCAGCCGTGTCCGTTTTGGCAGATGCTTACGCCAAAGGCATTCGGAATTATGATGCTGATAAAGCTTATCAATACGCAGTAAATACAGTTGAGAAATTTGGTAATGGCGATAAGGGTTATACTGGTGAACCTTTTAGTATTTCCAACACGCTGGAATATGCTTACACCGATTGGTGTGTAGGTCAATTGGCAAAGGCATTAAATAAAAATGAAGATGTTGTGAAGTACAACCAGCGAGGAATGGCCTACCAAAATATTTTCGACAAAGAGAAAGGCTGGTTTCGCCCTAAGAAGAACGATGGCACTTGGGAAGCCTGGCCAGCAGAAGGCCGCTTAAAACAATGGTATGGCGGTATTGAATGCAATCCATATCAGCAAGGCTGGTTTGTACCGCAAGATGTAGATGGTATGTTTTCGCTGATGGGTGGCAAGCAAAAAGTAGCGGCTGACCTGACACAGTTTTTTGAAAAAACACCCAAAGATTTTGGCTGGAACGACTATTACAATCATGCAAATGAACCGGTGCATCATGTGCCTTTTCTATTTAATAGAGCAGGTGCTCCCTGGCTTACGCAATACTGGACCAGAATCATTACTGAAAATGCTTACCACAATACTGTAGAAGGCCTGGTAGGCAATGAAGATGCCGGGCAAATGAGTGCCTGGTATGTGTTGGCAGCAGCAGGTATACATCCCATTTGCCCGGGCAGCACCCGTTATGAGATTAGTAGTCCCCTGTTTAGAGAATTACGATTTGCAGTGGGCAACAATGCTACTTCGAAAAAGACGTTTGTAGTAAAAGCAAATTCTAATACTACCACCAACAAATACATTCAAAAAGCAACGCTAAACGGCAAGCCTTACAATAAATGTTTTTTAAACTACCCGGATATTATGGCAGGCGGAATGTTGGAATTGTGGATGGGGCCGCAGCCTAATAAAAACTGGGGTGCAGAGGAGTGATTACCAGTAAACCAAATCAGTTAGATTAGTACTCGTATTAGCAAAAGAAGTACTACAATGGTTAACCGGATTCATTCAATTTAGCATTACATAAAATAGGGATGATGACAGATAAAATAGTAGCAGGTGTAGATATTGGCGGGTCGCATATTACCACAGCGTTGGTAAATCTTTCGGCAAAAAGTATTTACCAAAATACAATGAGTCGTCAGGCGGTGAACTCCCACGGAACAGTTGCTGAAATCATACACTCCTGGTGCAATAGCTTGCGTAGTTGCTTTCAATTACAGAACCTGAATCTTGGTAAAATAGGCATCGCTATTCCTGGCCCGTTCGATTATGAAAACGGAATTTCTTTAATTCAAAATCAGGACAAGTATGACGCATTGTATCAGTTAAATGTAAAGCAGTTAATTGCAAACGAGTTGGGTATCGATTGCTCTGGTATTAAATTGAAAAACGATGCCGTTTGCTTTTTACAGGGCGAAGTTTTTAGTGGCAGTG
>CAXTDG010000243.1:0-6991 GCA_964242675.1 uncultured Chitinophagaceae bacterium | reverse complement strand
GATATAACCCGTCGAAGGAGGGGTTATATCTCCTTTAGAACGGGATATAACCGGTTGGTAGAGGGGATATTTTACCTTGTAGTACCTGTTTACATCTGTTGCATAACGGGATAAAGGCGGTTTGTTGAGGGGATATTGGGGTATTGGAATGGATAAACAGACGTTTACAGTAATTCTTTTTAATTGGATTTCCAGCTTTTTTTAATCCTGCGGAAAAATAAAAGAGAAATTTACCTTTAGTAGGGAGGCTATTGCAAGTGTATTGCAGCCCTGCTATCTTTAGCCGGATTGCATTCTATCCTAAAATCAACCCCATGCCTGCCACCAATTCAAAACCTGCCAAGGTTTTTATAAGCTATAGCCATAAAGACAAAGAATGGCTGGATCGCCTCAACGTTCACCTGGCACCCATAAAGCGTTCGCATTCCATTGCTATTTGGGACGATACTACCCTTAAGGCTGGCATGGAATGGGACAAGGAAATAAAAACAAACCTGAGTTCTATACAAGCTGCTATTCTATTGTTGAGTCCCGATTTTTTGGCATCGGAATACATTTACAACCAGGAATTGCCTACCATACTGGAAGCCGCTGCCAATAATGGGGCTACCATTTTTTCTATTATTATAAGCCCTTGCCTACTTAGTAGTGTACCAAAACTGGCCGCCATTCAAACGGTGAACAACCCTAAAGAACCGTTGATAAATATGCTGGTTGGCAAGCAGGATGAAATGTTTGTGCAACTGGCTGAGCAAATTATAAGTAAGCTGAGCCAGCAGTCAGCAGCCCCCGCCTACAAAGCGGATGAAAACAAAGAAGAGCCGCAGGAGTTGCCAACCATTACAGATGCACTTGCACATGAGTTACTCATGTTCAACAGTAATCCCAACCGGTACTTAGTTGTATCGGCTGGCAATGTGTATGTGCAGTTTCGCAATTACGAGGGTACGGATGAAATACTGGTAGAAGCGGTTTCAAACGAGTTTTTGCCGAACGAAGAAAAGCTTTCGAAAGAGCGGGTAGATGATTTGCTACGGGCAGGTTTTAATAAACCTAACCCCAGAGAAGATTTGCCTAACTATCATAGAAATTATGAACTAACAGACAAAAAAGCAATTTGGGAACTTGCTGAATTATCAGAATTTCTATTGCTCTGTGTGTACGAAATACCTGGAGATGTTGTGCTTTCTTATGAGCATGGAGATCTGTCGGCGGATGATGCCGATACGCCTGAACCTGCACCGCCTTCAGGTAAAAACCAACGGGCCGAACAGCCCCAAAATAAAAATGCCAGCACACAGGCACAGGACGACGCAGACTGGTTGAGCATGCAAAACAGTATCAAACAAATTGAGCAGCGGCTTTATCTATTCCTTAGCCGTCCTTCCCCCGGCCTGTTCCTGGTGGTATCTGTTGGCGATGTGTATGTGCAGTTTCTTTATCAGCAAGATACGAGGGTACTTTTGGTAGAGGTAGTTTCAAACGATTTTCTGCCAGAAGACATGCAACTACGCCCTGAGCAACTGGAAGAATTGTTCAATTCTGGCTTTCAGGTGCCCGATGAAAATAATTCTAATTTTAATATGAATTACAGGCTGGGAGGCAAGACGGCTCATAAAGAACTGGCCCAGCTAACCGGAGACGTTATGTTTGGAATGTTCGGCATACCGCCAGATACCCTATTTACTTTTGAGAATGGTAGCGTTGCCTGATACTAGTAGTTGTTATGCTTAGAAAACATGGTTGCTAATTTCTATTTTAGTAAAAAGAAGTACAACTCATTTTTGTAATGGCAAAGTTTGTAATAAGCACTACCATAACCTCTACTTCTTCAACAATGCCGCCAGCCCTTTGAAAGTTTCGAACGGCCCCTTATCGGCAAAGGCATTGGCTACCCAGGCAGGCAGGCTACCACCGGGGTCTACCTGAAAGAGATACTCAATAGCAATATGGTTATCTTTCTCCGTTACATTCCAACTGGTTTTAATAGTAGAAATGCGTACAATACCATCTTTTGCAGGTATCATTTGCGGATCGGTAGTACCAATGAGCACCAGCTTTTTACCCGCCGTATCGTAGTTTATTTTCAGGTGATAAATACCGTCCCGGTTCTTCACCGGCCAGGGCATTTCTGTTTCCTGGTAGTAAATAAATTCGGCCGGGCTAGGTTGCTTTAGCATGTACGCCTGCTTGGTTTTGTATATCCAGCTAGCGTAAGCTTTCACATCTTTCAGTACAGCCAGTAGTTTGGGAATGGTACCGTCAAAAGTGCACTGCACCTTCACATTTTTAAACTTAGAGGCATCGTCATTCGCCAGGAAAATTTTAATGCCGTCTTCGTCACGAGATTGCTTCCATTGCTGCTGTGCCCCGCCGCTAAGGCAAGCCGTAGTAAGTATAAAGAGTAGTAGATAATTTTTCATGCGTGGTACGATATAGAAAAAGCAAGGGTGCTACAATCCGTTAAGGAGCGGAGCACCCTTGCTTTTGTATAAACGATTAGAAGCGGGTTATTGTTACGCTATAAAAAAAGCTGCCAATTTTATATAGTTTCGTTTCGCCTTAATACTACACCTATGCCTGCCAAAAAAAGCAGCCCTAATTGGTTGCCTGCGGTTATTCTCATTCTGATTGTTGTGTTGATAATTGTGTACTGGTCGAGAACGCACAAAAAGCAACAAAACGATAATGGCCCGGTATCAGATGCGGCAGTAGTGGGCGATAATGGCAACCTGTTGCTGGGCAACCCCACCAATGCAGTACATAATGGAGCCAGCGCTGATAATTATTTTATAGACCAGCAATACTATGTAGAAAGCTATAACAGCAGCAAAGGCGGGCCTAACTGGGTAAGCTGGCATATTGGTAAAAGCGACCTGGGCAATGCTGAACGACAGGACAATTTTCGGGCAGATGATAATCTCCCCAACACCATGTATGCAGCCAATGCTACAGATTACAAAAATTCCGGCTTCGACAAAGGCCACAACTGCCCCTCGGCCGACCGCACTGCTACGCAGGAAGCCAATGAAGCCACTTTTTTGATGGACAACATTATACCGCAGGCACCCAACAATAATCAGCGCCTGTGGGAGCACCTGGAAAGCTACTGCCGGGATAAGGTGCAGGCGGGCAACGAAGTGTTTGTGGTGATGGGCAACTACGGCACAGGTGGCACCGGCCGAAAGGGTTACAAGACCACGCTGGATGCAGGCCACATCAACGTACCAGCCCATATATGGAAAGTAGTGCTGATATTACCCGATGGCAACAACGACCTTGCAAGAATAAATGCCAGTACTCAATTAATTGCAATTGACACACCTAATGACAACAATGTATCTAATAACTGGATGGACTATACCACCACGGTAAGCATCATTGAACAGCGCTGCAAATGTGATCTGCTATCCGCCCTGCCTGCAACCGTACAGAAGGAATTGGAAGGGAAAAAATTTGCCGGTGGCAATTAGTGTTTAGTACCGAAGTTGCCCCGGCTTGTGTCCTCAGACCGGAATTTGGGAAGTAAAAATTATGTTTCAGTGTAATTAGTAGCTACTATCTTTATCTCTCTAACGAACGCCTCTGTTAAGTTTTAATCTACTGCCTGGAATTGTATGCCGCTGCGTTGCCCCACAACGCTTACAGCATTTTATTATCTAATCAATTCCAAATGTTCAATCATGTTTTTTATACAATCGCAACGCTTAAAACTGTTGCCTTTAATGGGCAGCCATTTGCATCTTTTAGCGCAAAGCCGCAACCAAATGGAAATGGCTATCGGCCTTACGCCATCCAACATGCAAATCTCTCCGCTTTACCAGGCCGAACTGGAAGATGCTTTGCAAAATTATTGGCTGACCAAAACAGCGCTTCACCCTGAGGAATACTACTGGTACACCAACTGGGAAATGATTTTGCTTTCCAAAAATAAAAGTATTGGTGGTATAGGTATTGGCGGGCCACCGAATGAGGAAGGCGAAGCCATACTGGGCTTCATTGTAGATGAAGCCTACCAACAGCAAGGATTTGCCAGTGAGGCAACCTTGCGGATGATTGATTGGTATTTTGAGCAGCCGGATGCCAAAGCATTAACAGCCACTACATATGTAGATAATATTGCCTCGACCAAAACACTGGAGCGGTGTGGCTTCCAGTACCATAAAACGGAAGAAGGATTACTACACTATTACAAAAGAAGATAGATAAAAGGCTGCACTTACTGCAGCCTTTTTTGTTACACCCCAATCATTTCCTTATTGTACTTGTTCCGGTAATCGATAGGCGATAAACCGGTTACTTTTTTAAAGGTGGTGCGGAAGGCTTTATTGTCAGTATACCCTACATCGTACATCACTTCGTTGATGTTTTTGCGGGCCGTTTCAAAACTCTTTTTGGCAGCTTCCATTTTTACCCGCTGTATGTATTCGGCTATGGTATTGGCAGTTGCTTTTTTAAAGCGGCGTTCTAGTGCCCGGCGGCCCATCATAAAAGTGTTGGCCAATTGATCCACCGAAATTTTATCGGCAAAATGCTGCTCAATAAAGTCCTGTACTTTTTTTATGTCTTCATCGGTATGGTCTTTTTGCCCCTGAAAAATGGTAAATGCCGATTGGCTTTCCCGTTCAATTTCTATAGCAAAAACCTTGGCACAAAGGATGGCCATGTGGCGGCCAGCATATTTCTCTATTAGGTGCAAAATGAGGTTGAGGTAAGAGAATGCCCCGCCGCTGGAATACAGGCGATGCTCGTCGGTAATTATCTTTTCTGTCACTAGCTCTACATCCGGGAAAAGCCGTCGAAAATCGTTGGTAGCCATCCAGTGAGTAGCACATTTTTTACCGTTTAGCAAGCCCGTACTGGCTAGTAAAAATGCACCCATGCACAGGCTGGCTACTTCCGCACCGCCTTTATATTGTTTTACTATCCACGGCACAAAATCTTTATTGGCTTCCATTGCCACTTCTATATCACCATCCAGCGCTGGTATAATAATCAGATCCGTCTTTTGCACTTCATTCAGTACAGCATGCGTATGCGCCGTAAAAAGGCCGCCGGTCAGGGCTGTATCTTCTGTTAGGCCTACCAACTGCACTTCAAAAGGAGCCGGTTCGCCCCGCATGGTAAAGAACTGGTTGACCTGTGTAAACATTTGGCGGCTGCCTTCCAGGCTACCCAAAATTGCTTTTTTCGGAACCAGTATTGAGATGTGCTTCATACTGCCAAATGTAAGGATTGCCAACGTCGTAATCAACCCCTTAGTATGGCGTATTTACACTGCATTTGCTTATTCGTAATCTTCTAGGTTTGTGTTGTAATTATACATTATTCAGCAGCCAAACATTGATAAAATTTGGGTGATAATAATTTCAAAAAATTAAAAACAACTTGTCATGCAAACGTCTTACGAACCCATTTTTGAAAGTTTAAAATTTGTAGAAGATAAGTTTTTGGAAGTACTGAATTCCTTTGATGAAAAGCAAATAAATGTAGTGCCGGAAACCGGTAGCTGGACGGCAGCAGAAGTAGGCGAACATATATTAAAAGCAACTGGTTCACTAGGTGGCGCACTAAATACACCAGGGAAAAAAGCCGATAGGAAATGGGACGAGATGGTGCCAAAATTAGAAGCTATCTTTCTAGACTTCAGTACTAAACTACAGTCGCCGGAATTCATAAAACCCGAAATAAAAGACTATAAAAAAGAGGAATTGATTACCAATTTAAAAACAGCTTTTAAACAAGGAATTGAAGTTGGTCAGCAAACTGAGCTAACCGAATTATTTCTTTTCCCCGGCCTGGGCGAACTAACCAAATTTGAGTTGTTGAATTTTGTGTTGGTGCATACTAAACGGCACACGAATCAATTGGAAAAAATTGCTGCTAAAGTGTTGCACTAACATCGATCTACGCATTCTCTTTTTTCAAAAAAATGCTGTAACATCACCTTCCCAAAAAAACTAAACCTTATGAAATTTCTGAAAATTCTGTTGGTCATTATCGTTATTATTATTGCCGTGCCGCTCATCATTGCGTTGTTTGTAAAAAAAGATTATGCATTGGCCCGTTCTATTGTAATAAACAAGCCAACACAGCAGGTGTACGATTATGTGAAACTGCTCAACAACCAAGACCATTTTAGTAAGTGGAATATGCTGGACCCAGCTAAGAAAACCACCAATGCCGGCACCGACGGTACAGTTGGTTTTGTGTATGCCTGGGATAGCGAGGTAAGCCAGGCTGGTAAAGGCGAGCAGGAAATTAAAAGCCTGAAAGATGGCAAAGAAGTAAATATGGAAGTTCGCTTTGAAAGACCATTCAAAAGTGTATTACAGGCTAGCTTTCAAACCGAGCCCGTTGCCGATAACCAAACCAAAATAACATGGGGTATTAATGGGCATAATCCTTACCCTATGAACATTATGAATTTAATGATGCCCAGCATGCTGGGTAATGATATAGATACCAGCTTGAATAACCTGAAAGTGCTGCTTGAAAAGCAATAACCAATAGATTTTATCAACAAACAATAAATAACGATGGCTACCAAAATTTTTGTAAACCTGCCTGTGAAAGATCTTCAGAAATCAATTGATTTCTTTACGCAACTAGGTTATGATTTCAACCCACAATTTACCGATGATACTGCTACCTGCATGATTATAAGCGATGATATTTATGTAATGCTGCTTACGCATGCAAAATTTAAAATGTTCACCAAAAAAGAAGTTGCAGATGCTACTCAAACTACGGAGTCAATTATCTGCCTTTCCGCCGAAAGCCGCCAGGCAGTTGATGAGTTAGTGCAAAAAGCAATTGCTGCTGGCGGTACCACGCCCAATGATAAGCAAGACCATGGGTTTATGTACGGCCACGGCTTTCAGGATTTGGATGGCCACCTGTGGGAAGTGGCGTGGATGGACCCCGGTGGAATGGTACAACATGTTGAAGCGCGACAGTATTAAAATGGTTATAAAATGTCTTGCGAAAA
>CAXTDG010000242.1:0-7068 GCA_964242675.1 uncultured Chitinophagaceae bacterium | reverse complement strand
GGTAAGGCAATTCATTTTATGCACAGCAACCGCTTTTGGGAATTAATGGCTAAGCAGCTTTCCGGCAACATAACGCCGGAAGAAGCACAGGAGCTTACCTACCTGAAAGGCGAAGACGATTTTCTGCCATACGACGATGCCTTGATTCAATCCGTTGTAGCACTGACCTTTCAATCTGGTGAAGCTGTTAATAACCAGGATTTACAAGAAAAATGGAATGCGTTGCAACAAAAAATACAACCCGCTTCTACCACTACAAATGAACCCGTAAAACCTTCCATTAGAAAGCGGTTATACAAGTTTGCTGCAGTTGCTGCGGCTATTGCACTAATTGTTACTATTGGTTGGCAGTTATGGAAAAAAGAGGCTCCTGTTCTTGTTAGCAAGCCCAATATTTTCTCTACCCGTAATGGTTCCCGTTCCAAAATACAAATGCCTGATGGTACGCAGGTATGGCTAAATGCAGGCAGTTCGCTGCAATACGATAATGATACTTATGGTGAAACAAACAGAGAAGTAAAACTGGTTGGCGAAGCCTATTTTGATGTAACAAAAGATGCTGCACATCCCTTTGTAATTCATACAAAGGCTATGGATATAAAAGTAATTGGAACTGCCTTCAACGTAAGGGCTTATCCCAACGAAAAACACACCGAAACCGCCCTTATAAGAGGTGCTATAGAAGTGTCTTTTCCGGAAAGGCCTGCTGAGAAATTATTTCTGAAACCGAATGAAAAGATAACGGTAGCAAATGCAACCCCCGTCAGCATTACAAGCCAGCAACCCACTACACAAACAGCTCAAAATAGCGAGCCCATTATCGTACTCAACACTATTACCTACGAGCCTGCCGACAGTGCTGTTATTGAAACCTCATGGGTTAGAAACAAACTGGTTTTTCGCAACAAAAGTTTTGAAGAACTGGCGCAGGATATGGAGCGATGGTATAATGTGTCTTTCAACTTTAAAGACAGTAGCCTTATGCAACGCCACCTCACCGGCACCTTCTACCACGAAACCATTTTTGAAGCGCTGAATTTGCTGAAAATGAGTTCGCCTTTTCAATACCATTTCAACAAACAAAATAATACCGTCACGCTCTTTCGGTGACCTGCCATACGATTTCTCATTTACCTAAAAAACGATTGCTTATGATACTGCCAAAGCCAACTTAATCTTCCCCCCAAAACAAGAGGGAAATGCTGCGAACATTTCCCCCATTGCTACATCAGTTAAAAAAAAAATGAAACAGAGCTGCACAGCTTGTAACGGACTTGTGCGCCCTGAATTTTCTCAACCAGTAAAGTTTTAAAAGTATGAAACAAAACCCACTGGCGTGTACTGCTATGCAAAAAGGTATGCTCCGGAAAATTGCTATGATTATGAAATGGTCTTTTGTCTTTCTGTTTATCTGCGCCATGCATGTGTCGGCCAAAGTGCATTCGCAAACCAGGCTCACCCTGCGGCTACAGAAAGCATCGTTCAGCAAACTATTTTTAGAAATTGAAAAGAAAACAGGCTACCGTTTTTTGTTTGACGATGGCATATTGCCACAAGGCAAAACGGTAGATGTGAATGTGAAGGACGAAGAGGTGAAAGCCTTGCTGGATGATGCTTTAAGCGGTAGCGGCCTTACCTATCGCATCAACAACGACGACCTCATTGTTATATCAGCAGCGCTGGATGAAAAAGAGGCTGGTGATGATTATAAACAAACGGAGATAACCGGTAAAATTACCGACAGTAGCGGGCAGCCTATTAGTGGTGCTTCTATTATTGAAAGAGGCACTAAGAACGGAACTTCTTCTGGCACAGATGGTACTTTCAAACTACAGGTAAGCGGCCCGGAAGCAGTAATAATTGTAACCTCAGTTGGCTTTACCCCAAGAGAAATAACGGTGGGTAACCAGACCAATATTGCTGTGAGCTTGCTGGGCGAAACACGGGAAGTAGAACAGGTAGTAGTGATTGGCTACCAAACGGTACGAAAGAGAGATCTGACGGGTGCTACGGCTGTAGTGAATACAACCAATTCTAACAAAATAACCGGCAACTCTGTGGTGGAGCAGTTACAGGGCCAGGTGCCCGGCGTTACAGTGCGTACCAGTGGTGCCCCCGGTTCCAATGCAGCTATCGAAATACGGGGTGTTGCCAGTTTTACCAACAACAGTCCGCTGTATGTAATTGACGGAATGATTTCCGATGCCAACAGCACTATCAATACGAATGATATTGAAACAGTACAAATCTTAAAAGATGCTTCCGCAGCGGCTATTTACGGCTCACGGGCTGCCAGTGGTGTTATCATCATTACCACCCGTAAGGGCAGATCTGGACCAGCTAAAGTGTTCTTCTCTGCTAAAGCAGGTGCACAGCAGCTACCCCGCCGCCTTAGCCTGATGGACGCAGCCCAATACAAGGCTACTACAGCCGCCCAATATGCTGCCAGCAACCTTCCGGTACCAGCGGGTATTGCGCCTTCAATGTTTAATACCGACTAGCAGGATGTGTTTTACAAAACCGGTAGCGATCAGGATTACAATGTGGGTATTTCCGGCGGTTCGGCTGCTGGCAACTTTTTAATTAGCGGTAGCTATTATAAAAATGAAGGGGTAGTGATTGGCAACAGCTTCAACCGGGCTTCGCTTCGTATTAATACCTCTGCCAAAAAAGGTATTGTTACAATTGGTGAAAACATGGTGCTAAGTAATACGGTAGGTAAAAATCCCGGTGGCGGTATTAATGCTTTTTACGAAGCGGCACAAAGCCTTCCGATAATTGGTGTGCAGAATGATATTTACAAAACGGTGCCTAATAATCCGTATGGTTACGGCTTTGGTTCTACCAACATTCCATCTTATGCTACCAACTATGTAGCCAACGTAGCGTTGGATCGGCAGACTTACAATTATGCCAAGCTGGTAGGCAATGCGTACCTGGATCTGAATTTTACCAAATGGCTCAGCTATCGTTTCAATGCGGGTTTGGAAACCAGTTTTGATTTTACTAAAGAAGTACGGGACACTGGTATCTGGCGCTATGCCAACCAGGTTCCGGGAACCAGTGTTGGTGAAAACAGATCTCAATTCACCAATCTGCTGTTGGAGCATACACTCAATTTCAACAAAACACTGGGTGATCATAGCATCAACGGTGTAGTGGGTTATACCTATCAACAGTACCGCACCGAAAATACATCTGGTGGAAGGTTGAACCTGCTTTCTGCTAATGGACAGCAATACACCACTATTAGTTCTGCGTTGGGTTCGCCATCAGCAGGTAGCGGTATTGATCTACATCGTATTCAGGGCTATTTAGGACGAGTAAATTATAATTACACTGACCGGTATCTACTAAGCCTTACCGGACGAATTGATCAGGATTCAAGATTTGGAAAAAATTACCGCCAGGGTACATTCTATTCTATAGCTGGTGGCTGGAGAATTAGTAAAGAGAAATTTTTTGATGTAAGCTGGATCACTGATTTAAAGCTACGTGGATCTTACGGCAAGTTGGGTATCAGTAGTGCGTTTGATAATGGCTTGGGTTCATGGCCAAGTTTAGGTATTATCAATAGCAATCCCAGGGCTATTTACGGCACCAGCCAATCTCCATCTGTAGGGGCTTACCAGGCACAGATAACGAATCCCGACTTGCACTGGGAAGATCGCTACACTACGAATCTAGGGTTAGATGCTGCCTTGTTTCATAGTCGGGTAACGCTTACTGCTGAAGTGTATAACTCCTTATCAAAAGGTGTAATTTATGCTGTTCCATTACCTGGTTATTTAGGAAGTAGTGGTGGAAACCCTGCTGCTAATTTAGGCTCTATCCGAAACAAAGGAATAGAGTTCAGTATTGGTTATAATCATAATAACAGCCGCATCAAATGGGATGTGTCTGTTAATGGATCGACTAACCAGAACCGCATTGTAACGGTAGGTAATCAGGCTGCCGGAAAAGGCTACCTGGACGCTGGCCTTACCCGGAGTGCTATTGGCCAAAGCGTAGGTACCTGGTTCTTGTTGCAAACGGCAGGTATTTTCCAAAGCCAGGCAGATGTAAGTAATTATAAAAACAAAGCAGGCACAGTCATTCAGCCGCTGGCTAAACCCGGAGATATCCGCTATGTAGATGTAAATGGCGATGGTCAGATAAACAATGATGACCGCACTTATGTAGGCGGTGCATTTCCCAAGTTTCAAGGCGGTGCTCAGTTCAATGCGGCTTACAAAAACTTCAGCCTCAACGTTCAGCTAGTGGGCGTATTTGGCAATAAAATTTACAATGGAATTCGCCGCAATCTGGACAGCTACCAGCTTACCAATTTTCGTAGTGATATCAATCCCTGGTCAGCATCCAACACTAATACTAACGAGCCAAGGTTAGGTATAGAAACTGGTGACCCTGGCATAGCCAGCAACAATATTGGTAATACCGACCGCTGGCTGGAGAGTGGCAGCTACCTGCGCCTGCGCAACGTAGAATTGGGCTACGGAATAGGCAAAAACATTTTGGGCAAAATTGGTTTTACCGGTGCCCGCATTTTCATAAGCGGTCAAAACTTGGTGACTCTGACCAAGTATAAAGGCCTTGACCCTGATGCTATTGGTAACGGCATATTGGAACGGGGCTACGACAATGGAAACTGGCCTTCCAGCCGCCGATTTGGTGCAGGCATTCAGGCTGAATTTTAAACTTATCCAAACAACATCAACATGAAAAAAATATTCATTATAGGAAGTGCAGCCCTGCTACTGGCAGGCACAGCTTGCAATAAAAAGCTGGAAATTCCGAACCCTAATTCGCCCACTACAGAAGATTTTTGGAAAACAGCAGCCAATGCCCAAGCCGGTGTAAATGCTATTTACAGCACCTTTCACCGGGGTGGCCCGGCTCGCTGGTGGTTTTTTCTTACACAGGTGCGGTCAGACGAAGGCTACAGCACCAGCCCCAATGCTACACTCATCAACATCTTCGACCGTTTTATACTGAACGACTATAATGTGGGTGAAGTGCAAGGCAGTTATTTTGATTTTTATATAGGCATTAACCGTTGCAATCAAGTACTGGATAATGTTCCCAACATCAACATGGATGCAACCCTTAAAAGTCAGTTGCTGGGGGAAGCCAAATTTCTGCGGGCTTATTTTTACTATCAATTAGCTACCAATTGGGGCAATGTAGCTTTACAGCTCACTACCGCTAAACCAACTGATCGCCCTCCTACTTCGTCACAGGCTGCCGTATTTGTTCAGGTAGAAAAAGATCTGACAGAAGCCGCTGCTGTGTTGCCCCTTACCTACGACAATGCCAATGTGGGTCGGGCCACCCGTGGTTCAGCGTATGGTTTATTGGGTAAAACCTATTTACAGGAAAAAAAATATGCAGAAGCGATTACTGCGTTCAAATGGTTTACCGAAGGCGATGGAAAAAATATTTATAGCCTGATGGCTAACTATCGGGACAATTTTGTTATCACTAGGGAAAACAATGCGGAGTCCATTTTTGAAGTACAGTTTGCCGTAAACCCTACCGATAATCATGATGATGATGTAGCACCCGGTTCTGATAACCTGAACTATGGCAGTTCTTTACCGCCCTTTTTTGCACCCCGGCCTATAGGCTTTACCGATGGGCAAGCCCGCCGTTGGGTAACCAGAGAATTTTTGCAGGAAAGAACCACTACTAACCTGAAAGACCCCAGAGCATTGGCTTCCTTCATTTACGATTCTGCCGATGAAAGAGGGCCTGCTTTTTCAATGGCTTATGGACAAACCTTTAGTGCTTTGTCAGCCAACTGGTCGGCTGATTCGAATGCTACGCCCAGCAAAAAAGATGTGTTCTTCCGTAAAATGCTGAACGACTTTACTGATAATGGCGAAAGCTTTCACTCCGGCAACAATTACCGGTTTATGCGACTGGCTGATGTGTACCTGATGTATGCCGAAGCGCTGAATGCTACCGGGCAAACAACCACCGCTTATACCTATGTTGATTTAGTTCGTCAGCGGGCAGGATTAGCCAGATTATCTGTAGTAAAACCAAACCTGACGCAAGCCCAATTTTTAGCTCAATTAAAGCATGAACGCATTACTGAACTTTCTGGTGAAGGCCACCGTTGGGAAGATCTGGCTCGCTGGGGCGATCTGGGGCCTCAATTGGCCACACGGGATGCAGGTTTTTCCAACTTTGTAGTAAGCAAACATGAGTTGCTACCCATTCCGCAAAGTGATATCGACATCAACCCGAATTTGAGGCAAAATCCGGGTTATTAACTAACAAAACCTATAAGGTCTTCTTGGGATGACGACCGTTTTGAAATCTAAAAAGACCTTATAGGTTTAAGCTACTAATACAATTGTTTATGAAAAAAACGCTAACGCATTTTATACCGGTACTCTTGCTAGCAGGCATTGCCTTTCAATGTAAAAAAGAAGGTGCACCCTACCAGCCACCACCAGTGATTGTTCCAAAAGATACCACTTTTACCAATCCGCTACTAACCAGTGGCCCCGATCCGTACGTGGTAAAAAAAGATAGCTTTTACTACTACACCCATACCGTTGGCGACCTGATACAAGTGTGGCGTACCAAGGCCATGAGCGAACTGAAAAATGCCTATACACGGGTGATCTGGAACAAGCCTGCTACTGGGCCCAATTCGCAAAACGTATGGGCACCGGAGTTATACTTTTTCGATGGCAAATGGTACGCTTACTATACCGCCGGTTCGGCTGTAAATGATCTCAGCACCCAACGCATGTTTGTGCTCGAAAATATGAGTGCCGACCCCATGACTGGCACCTGGGTAGATAAAGGAAAACTGGCCGACCCGGCTGCTGATTTTTTTGCCATAGATGCCACCATACTGGAGTACAACAGCAAGCGCTACCTTGTCTGGAGTGGGCAGGTTACCGCCGCCGACCCCACCCAGCGTATTTACATTGCCCAAATGCTGAATCCATGGTCTATAACTGGAAGCAGAGTACAGATTTCGGCACCGCAGTATGCCTGGGAAAGTATGGGGGCACCACCTGCGGTAAATGAAGGGCCGGAGATTTTAAA
>CAXTDG010000241.1:0-7113 GCA_964242675.1 uncultured Chitinophagaceae bacterium | reverse complement strand
GGATAATATTGAATACGCCCAGTTCAGTTATTACCTTCTTTACACAAGCCAGACCAGTTATTGGCAATGTACAAGAGGACAACAGCTTGCTTTCGCCGGCTTTGTTTACGTGCTGCATAGCTACAATAATGTTTTTGGCGCTGGCTACCAGGTCCATGGCACCACCCATGCCTTTCACCATTTTACCGGGAATTTTCCAGTTGGCAATGTCGCCATTATCGGCTACTTCCATAGCGCCCAGCACCGTGATGTCTACTTTTCCGGCCCGTATCATACCAAAACTCATAGCGCTGTCGAAAATGCTGGAACCGGGTAGTGTAGTTACCGTTTGTTTTCCTGCATTAATAAGGTCGGCATCTTCCTCGCCTTCCAGCGGAAATGGCCCCATACCCAGCAGCCCGTTTTCGCTTTGCAGCGTTACGCTAATGCCCTCCGGAATGTAATTGGCCACCAGCGTAGGAATACCAATCCCCAGATTGACGTAGTCGCCATCTTTTAGTTCCTGCGCTATGCGTTGGGCTATTTCATTTTTGGTAAAAGGCATAGTATAAATGTGCTAATAATGATAATGTGCTGATGTGCTACATGGGTGGTAGATTAAAAACTGCTCCTGCTATTTTGATAGTCATGTAGGATAATTAGCACATCAACACATTATCCCATCAGCACATTACAAAGTTCTCACTGTTCGTTGCTCAATCCGTTTTTCGTAGTTCGTTCCCTGAAAAATGCGGTGTACATAAATGCCCGGCGTATGAATAAAATTAGGATCGAGTGATCCAGCAGGCACCAGTTCTTCCACTTCGGCAATGGTTATTTTTCCTGCCATTGCCATCAGCGGATTGAAGTTGCGGGCAGTATCCTTGTAAATCAGGTTGCCCATAGTATCACCCTTCCAGGCTTTCACAATGGCAAAATCGGCATCGAAAGCATGTTCCAGTAAATAGGTTTTGCCACCAAAATCACGGGTTTCTTTCCCAATAGCCACTTCAGTGCCCACGCCGGCCGGGGTAAAAATGGCTGGCATTCCGTAACCTGCTGCCATACAGCGGGTGGCTAAGGTTCCCTGCGGGATGAGTTCCACTTCCAGTTCGCCACTGAGTAGCTGGCGCTCAAACTCCGCATTTTCGCCTACGTAAGAGGAAATCATTTTTTTTACCTGCCGGCCTTTCAGCATCAGGCCAATGCCGAAATTATCTACGCCAGCGTTGTTGCTGATACAGGTAAGGTTTGTAGTGCCTTTTTTTACCAATGCGGCTATGCAGTTTTCGGGAATGCCACACAGGCCGAAACCACCCAGCATCAGCACCGCCCCATCGGCAATATCCTGTACGGCCTCATCGGCATTCAGAAGCACTTTTTTCATATAACAATTGTAAAAGAAGCAATTTCAAGAGAGAACGGAGACAGATTTACTTTGCCATAGATGCAGGCTTTATAAAACTCCGCTGCAAGGCTGAGTCCTTTTGGCGGCTGGCATATTGCATCAGGCTATCCAGCAATACCTTGTGTTTTTCCGGATGCTTTTCGTAGTATTTAATGCTTTCAGTAAACTGCTCTTTGGTGGTTTTATGAATAGCAAAAACCTGCTGATATAAATTGAGCGTTTCCTTTTTCAGATTTTTTGTACTGTCCCGTGAAATGTGCTGGGTTGCATAGGTTTCCACCTGGGCTATATCCCACATTACTTCCTTCATTGGGTTGATGGCCAACACGCCGGAGGGTACGCTGTTAGCGGAATTGCAGGTAGCATGAGCAAAGACTATGACAGCTAATAATATCCTTTTATTTAAGCTGTTCCCGATATTTATTTGCATTCGTTATGTCTATTTTTTCCAGCACTCCTACTACTCTGGCCTTTTCGTCTGCCGGAGACTTCTTAAACATCTTTATTAGTTCGTCGCTTTTGCCAAACATAAAAAACTGCATCACCATCGTATTGCGGTTTTCAGTTACAAACTGGTTCAGTTGGTTTAGCACATTTATCATCTGCTGGCGGGCCTGCTGGTCGTTATCATACCAGTTATCCAGCGCAGTGTGGTAGTATCCGTAGAAAACTTCGTTCAACAAATTGTACCGAGGATTAGTAAAGTTTTCAGCCAGCCAGTAGCGGTTTCGCAATCCATCAAACTGCGTCCATCCTTTTATTTCCCGGCTTTCGGGGGCATTGCTTACAATGTTCAGCATTTTCTTAAAATACGGTTCTCCACCGCCTTGCGAAAAGCTTGCGTAGTCCATTGCCAGTATTGCATCTACATAAAAGGCCAGAATAGCGGTAAGATTAGAAACCAGCGGGTCGGTACCATTTACCCGTGAATCATTGAATTCGATAGGTTGGTTTTCAACATATTTAAACACCACATCTTTATCCTGAAAATTAACTAGCGGCGAATTATAAGTTGAGTTGTAAATAGGCCGGGCTGCCTGCACCGTTAATTCGGCACTATAAATATTCTGGTCAAGCTGCTGGCTCAGGTTCAGTAAAAAGGCACACTCAATACGTTCGTTGGTTTTGAAGTTATCAGGTGTCCATTTGCGGGTATTTAGGAAGTTATTAAGCGCTTGCTGCAACGTATTGAATACTCGTTTGTCGGTTTGAGTACTTACCCGGTTGCTGAGTACTGTAATTTTTGCATTCAATTCCTGTGCTTGTACCACTGTTATGTTACAGCACAACAGTATTACTATCGCCAGCCATTGCCATTTTTTCATTTCTATTTTGAATAATGTGTTTTACAATAATTGCTGCCACTTCTGCTTTGGGCATCAATTCGTAATTGCTAACTGCCCCATTCCTATCAAAAATAGAAACTTTGTTGGTATCGCTGGCAAAGCCTTCCCCTGTACGGCCCGCCAGGTTTAATATTAACAGATCAGCATTTTTCTTTTCCAATTTGTACTTGGCATTTTCTTCGGCGTTGTTTGTCTCCAAAGCAAAGCCTACCAATACCTGTTTGCCCGTTTTTTTCTCACCACAAGTCTTTAATATATCCGAATTTTTTACTAACTGCAGCTGAAACGTTTCATCCTTCTTTTTTATTTTCTCATCTGCTACTACTTGTGGCCGGTAATCAGCTACGGCTGCCGCCATCACGGCAATATCTGTCACTGTAAAAATGTTCATTACAGCATCGTACATCTGCTGAGCGGTTTGCACATTTACCACTTCTACTCCTGTAGCTGGTGTAACTGCAGATGGGCCTAGCACCAGCGTAACTTGTGCTCCCAGTTTCTGTAGCTGATTGGCTATAGCTACCCCCATTTTACCGCTGGAATGGTTACCAATAAATCGTACCGGATCTATCGGTTCGTGGGTTGGGCCTGCAGTTACCAACGCTTTCAAACCTTGTAAAGGTTTATCAGCCACTTTTTCTTTTGTAGTAAAAAATTCTTCTAAAAAGATCATTATTTCTTCAGGCTCAGCCATACGGCCCTGCCCTATTAATCCACTGGCTAATTCGCCTTCGTTTACCGAGATTACCCGAACGCCATGCTGCTGTACAATATTTAAGTTAGAGCCAGTTGTCGGATGATGCCACATGTCCTCATCCATAGCTGGCGCTACTACTACGGGGCAAGTAGCAGACAGATAAGTTGCTAACAACAAATTATCACATAGCCCATTTGCCATTTTAGCTAGCGTATTGCAGGAAAGAGGTGCTACCAACATTACATCAGCCCAACGGCCCAGCATTACATGGTTTGCCCATTGAGAATCAGTTGCCAGGCCGCTCAATACTTCATGCTTGCTAAGTGTTGACAAAACCAGTGGTGATACAAAATCTTTAGCTGCCGGAGTCATTACCACCTTTACTTCAGCACCTGCTTTTATCAACAACCGTAGCAAAGTGATACTTTTATATGCGGCAATACTTCCTGTTATAGCCAGCAATATTTTCTTGCCTTTCATTCAACATTTTTCTTTCTATAAAAGAAAACGACAGCCTATAAAAGGCTGTCGTAATAGTATAATACTGATTTTTTACTATCCAAAAAGGTCATTATCGTTTTTCCGATAGTAAATTTTACCTTCTAAAAATTCGGTCGTTGCCAGCAAAGCTGGGTTTGGCATTTTTTCATAAGCCCGGCTTATTTCAATCTGCTCTTTGTTTTCATGCACTTCTTCCAGGCTATCTGTATGGCTTGCAAACTCTTCCAGTTTGTTGTGCAATTCTTCTTTAATAGAAATATTGATCTGGTTGGCCCGCTTTGCTATAATAGCAATGGATTCATACAGATTACCGGTTTTGCCCTTTATTTCCGATATATTCCGGGTTTCAGCAACATTGTTTCCGGCAGGCACTGCTTTACGTATTTTACTCATATCGAATTCTTTTTCAGGTTAGATGTAGCTTGTTTTTTATAATTTTCTACTTCGCTGACTAATTTACTATCCGGGTAACGGTCAGTAAAATCACCGCATTCATTTAGTACTTTTTCAAAACGTTCCTTCTGCTTTTCCTCTATGCTGTTTAGTGCATACTCATAATACGACTTTATCACCATCAGTTTGTATCCATCTCCTTTTTGCGAATCGGGATAGTTATCTGATAGTACGCTAAACGCCGTAGCTGCTGACTTGTACATGCCCATTTTATAATACAATTCAGCAGATTTATAGTCTTTGTCTTCCAGTTTCACCCGGCAGGCATCTATAATCGAACCTGCATCTTTTACCCGTGATGAATTAGGATGAATATTTATAAACGACTGCATCAAACCTACTGTTTTTGCAGTATTTGTCTGGTCCAGCTCTACTATTGGTGATTGCTTCCAATAGCAGTAGGCCCGCATATAATCACATTCTTCAGCTCTGTTACTGCTGGGGAAAACTTCAACAAATCCTTTAAAATAGTTTTCAGCGTTCAGGTAATCTTTCTGGTAAAAACAGCAATAAGAAAGTTTGTAGTAAATGTCTTCAAACTTAGGTGTGCCTTTCATAGCCGGGAAGACATCTTCATATAGCATCTGAGCATTATTATAACTCTTCTTAGTATAATACTCATCTGCCTTTTGAAGTTTATAATCGTAATCGTTGCTTTTTTGAATCTTGGCAAACTTAGAACAAGAGAAAAGAAGCATACTTGCCAGTAAAACAAAAACCGCTTTATTCATAAAAGGAGTGCAAAAATAAATGATTGAAGCAAAGTAATCACAATCTCTTTTTCGGCATGGCTACTGGCAGTTAATTTATACATAAAGAAAACCCTCCGGTTGTCCGGAGGGTTTCTAAACTTAACTTATGTAAGTGTAAGATTAATTTGTTCTTCTGTATTCAGGACGAGCAGGAACTGCATTTGGTGTTTCAGAACCAGTAACATCTTGAAGATCAACTGTATCTGAAGAACCAGATTCGCCATATTTGAATACTAAGCGATCAGCACTAATACCAAGGCTTTGTACCAAGTAGTTTCTTACAGCGTTGGCTTTATCCCAGCTCATTTGCTGAGAGCGTTTGTCAGCCTCACCATGAGAAATAATACCAACAATACAAGTTGGGCTAGCTTTCATTTTGTCAGCAGCACTAGCAAGAAGAGCTTTTGCATCATTTGACAATGTTTTAGAGTTACCAACGAAACGTATGCTAGGTAATTCACCAATACCGCAACCAGCACCTGTACCACCACCTCTTACAAGACCATTATAGCAAGAGTCATTAGGACAAGGGCATTTACCAACACCATCAGCATCCACTGGTTGGCAAGAAGTAGGTGTAATCAATTCCTTATCACGGAAATCTGGTACACCATCACCATCAGTATCACGGGCTTTACCACGTACATCTACTGGGGCACCAGCTGGTGTATTAGGTTCAACGTCGAACTGATCGGTTACACCATCATCATCTGCATCAGGCAATACCTGTGGAGGGAATTTGGTATGAACAGGATTGTTTGTTTCGCCATATACATAATCCAGTGGATTCAACCACCACAATGGAGCGGTACGTTTCTTGCTGCTACCTAAGTTGAAATTCAAGCTCAGGTTAGTGAAAATAGCATTATCTGGATTAGAGGTTAATACAGCTGTGGTTGGCCCACCTTGATAACGCCAGCCATCTATGTAATCATCATGGGTAAAGAGATACTTAAAGTCGAAACCTAACGAAAGCTTACTGCTTAACCGGTATTCAGCACCAACACTCGTCAGCCAAGAATGGCGGAAGTTGTAACGGCCATTACCAGCACGGTCGAAGTTTTGTGTACGGTCATTTACTACAGCTGGGGTTTCATAACTGTCATCTAATACATTATTGATGGCTTTACGAATGTCTTTACGAGTGCCAGCAAAATTGGTAACAGCGTTATAATTATAAGCCCGATTGTTAGCATCAAGTACGTTCATCATGGTTTTATAGATAAACGGCGCATAGCCAACACCTACATTGATATTAAGCTTGTTCTGCTTGCTATGAAACATGATGTTGTTGAGCGAAATAAGCGCTTCTAGTGTAGGTGTAAAGGCCTGTGTTTTGAAGTTTGCAACATAATTGCTGTTTGGATAATTAGCCGCTATCACCGGACTATTAGCAATGTTTCTGTTCGGACGATAGTCAAGTCCTTTTGTTTCACCGTATGTCAACGACCCTCTTAGGGAAACGACGTAACCAATGGCTTTGCGGATAGAGAAACCTGCATTCCAACCTGGTAGAGCTGGTACATCACCATCAATCATAAATAGTCCAGCAGTAACACCTACTTGCCACATGTCACGGGGACGAGCTGGAAAATTCTGGTCTTTCGAGTTATTGCGCCACTCATTTTGCTGTGACATTTTTCGGGCAGGGATATAGCTGGAATCCATATAGTTATGGGTTCCACCTAATTGTGCCCAGCTGCCTGTTGCTGCTCCCAGCATCAGTGCGGCCGACATTAAGTACTTTCTTTTGATCATAAATCTAACTTTGAGGGTTGAAGCGAATAATATGGATATAGCCTTGCAAAAATAGAATCCTAAGTTAAATATCCAAATTTAGATGTTTTTTAAATAATTTTTGGATTCTGGTAATCAATAACCGTGCAATAGTTATGAAACTGTTGGCGAAGAAAGTATTTTTCTATGGTACTTTGCCGCTTCATAAATGAGAAGTTTCCCACAACCAAGCATTATAGC